>JAVEEB010000237.1 GCA_030840665.1 Frankiaceae bacterium
CCACGTCCTCGTCCACCGGGCCACGAGCGTCAAGAAGAGCTTCCGGTACGCCGAGCAGGTCGCGCTTGGCCGCCACGTCATAGCTGATCACGCCGCCGCGGAACGCCTCCGAAGCGCCGGGAACGTCACTGAGCTCGCCGCCGAGCAGCCCGCCGGTCAGCGACTCGGCGACGGCGACGGTCGCACCCTGCGCCACGAGGAGCGCGAGGATCGTGCCCGCCAGAGAATCGCGGCCGGTGCCGAAGACGGCCTCACCGAGCGCGGCCCGCATCTGCGCGATGACCTCCGCCACCCGGGCCTCGGCCGCCGCCTGCGAGGTGCCGCGGGCCGTCGCGCGGAGGCGCAAGGTGCCGAGGCTGGCCAGGATCGCGACCTCGACATCCGGCGCACCGCTGATGATCGGCGCGATGTGCTCGGCCGCGACGGACTCCGCCATGCCCGACAGCTTCAGCTGCGTCGAAGCCATCGGCACGTCACCCGCGACGGCGAGGAGGGCCGGCAGGACGGTCTGCCGCAGCATCTCCTTCATCTCCGCGGGCACGCCGGGCAGGGCGTGGACGACGGCCGCACCGACGGCCAGCGAGAGCCCCGGGGCGGACCCTCGCGGGTTGGGCACGACGGTCGCCCCGATCGGCCGGTCGGCCTGGCGCAGGTTCGCGGCGGGGAAGCCGAACCCGCTGCGGGCGAACCGCTCGGCCAGCTGGCGTTCGAGCACGGGGTCACGTACGAGCTCGACGCCGGCCGCCAGAGCCAGCGCCTCCCGCGTCAGGTCGTCGTGGGTGGGGCCCAGACCGCCCGTGAGGACGACGGCGTCGGCTCGGGCGGCCGCTGCCGTGATGGCGTCGGCGATCGCTGTCACGTCGTCACCGACCATGGCGGACCACACGACGTGGAGCCCCGCTCCGGTGAGCTGCTCGCCGAGCCAGGCGGCATTGCCGTTGACGATCTCGCCGGTCAGCAGCTCCGTGCCGATGGCGAGGATGGCGACCCGCATCACGTGCCTTGTCGGGCCGCGGCGGCCCGGGACCGCCGGCGCAGGGCGATCGCCCGGAACACGTAGTCGATGCCGGTCGCGACCGTGATGAGGACCGCGGCTGCCATGACGACGGCGATCCCACGGTCGGCCCAATGGGGCAACGGCAACAGGTAAAGCGTGAGGGCGATGGTCTGGAGCAGCGTCTTACCCTTACCGCCGCGGCTCGCGGGGATGACGCCGTGGCGGATCACGGAGAAGCGCAGGACCGTGACACCGATCTCGCGGACCAGGATGACGATGGTCACCCACCAGGCGAGCTCGCCCAGCAGCGACAGCCCAACGAGCGCCATGCCCATCAGCGCCTTGTCGGCGATGGGGTCGGCGATCTTGCCGAACTCGGTGACCAGCCCCCGGCTGCGGGCCAGCTCGCCGTCGATGCGGTCGCTGATGGAGGCCACCGCAAAAACAGCGACAGCGGCCACTCGCCAGCCGCTGTGGTCGCCCCCGTTGTGGAGCAGCAGCGTGCCGAAGACGGGCACCAGGACGAGCCGGAAAAACGTGACGTAGTTGGCGATGTTCATCACGGGGGCGTGCGGCTGCGGGATGTCTGCCGCGAGCCGTTCGGTGAGCGCCTCGGCGATGACCTCGGCAACGGGCGGCTCGCCCGCGGCCGGCACCGGCGCGGGATCAGCCAACGTGCTGCGCGCCGTTCTGCGGCTGCGCGCCGAGAACCGCCTCGACGCACTCCGCCACCAGGTCGACGCCCTGGGCTGCCACCACCCGGGCCGTCACCATGTCGCCGATGGAGAAGCCGCCGGCACCGAGCAGCGTCGTCGAACCGTCGACCTCGGGGGCCTGGTGCGCCGCTCGGCCTTCGACCGTTTCGCCGTCGATCTCTTCGACGAGCACCTCGACGATCGTGCCGACGCGGTCGTCCGCCCGTTGCGAGGTGAGTTCCTCGGCGAGGCGGGTGATGCGGTCGGCCCGGCGCGCGATGACGTCCGCGCGCACCTTGCCGTCGAGACCCTCCGCCTCGGTGCCGTCCTCGTCGCTGTAACCGAAGACCCCGATGGCGTCGAGCCGCGCCCCGATGAGGAAACGCTCGAGCTCGGCGACGTCGGCCTTCGACTCGCCGGGGAAGCCCACGATCACGTTGGACCGCGCCCCGGCCTCCGGAGCCGCGGCGCGCACGTCGGCGAGCAGCGACAGGAAGCGGTCGGTGTCGCCGAAGCGCCGCATGCGCCGCAGCACGGCCGCCGACGAGTGCTGGAACGACAGGTCGAAGTACGGCGCGACCCCCGGAGTCGAGGCGATCGCCTGGATGAGCGACGGCCGCGTCTCGGCGGGCTGCAGATAGGACACGCGCACGCGCAGGATCCCGGGCACCGCGGCAAGCTGCGGCAGCAACTTCTCCAGCGCTCGAAGATCACCAAGATCTTTTCCGTACGACGTGCTGTTTTCACTCACCAGTACGAGCTCGCGCACCCCATCGGCCGCGAGCCACTCCGCCTCGGCCAGCAGCTCGTCGGGGGTCCGCGAGACGAAGGCGCCGCGGAAGGACGGGATCGCGCAGAACGAGCAGCGGCGGTCGCAGCCACTCGCCAGCTTCAGGGGCGCCGCGGGGCCGTGGCTGAGGCGGCGGCGCATCGGGGCGGCGTACGGCATCGCGAGGTCGGCCGCGTTCGACGCGTGTCCGGGCACATGCACCGTCGACGCCGACCGCTGGACCGGCGTGATCGGGAGCATGAGGCGCCGGTCGCGCGGGGTGTGCGACGCGGGGCGATCGCCGT
>JAVEEB010000308.1 GCA_030840665.1 Frankiaceae bacterium
GATCTCGGCTGCGGTCAGGGTCGACCGGGACCAGAGCACGGTTGGGGCGTTGCGGGCCGCGAGGGCGGCGACGGTCGTCCCCCACGATCCGGAGCCGAGCACGGTGACCTGGACGGCGCGCGTCATGACAGCGGATCCTGTCGACGCGATGCGCGAGCGACGACGCCCTACGGGAGGAAAAGGCCCCCTCCGCAGGGGGGAGCGCGGGTTATCCCGGTAGGGGGATGTGCTGTGCGCCCCGCGCGACGAGACTGGGCGCATGACCAATGACACGCAGGTGACCATCGAGCCGCAGGTGACCATCGACGTTGAGGACGGCGTGGCCGAGTTGCGGCTGAACCGCCCGGATGCGCGGAACGCGTGGACGAGCACGCTGGCGGCGCAGTTGCGCGACGCCGTGGACCGCTGCGACCGCGACCCCGAGATCCGCGCCGTGCTGCTGATCGGCGAGGGCAAGGTGTTCTGCGCGGGGCAAGACCTCTCCAGCGGTTTCGGGGCCCAAGCCGGCTTCCGTGAGCGACCGGATGGCACGCCGGACCTGCGCGGCATCCTGGTCGAGCACTACGCGCCGGTCATCCGCGCGATCCGGACCAGCCGCAAGCCGTACGTCGCCGGCGTCCAGGGCGCGGCCGTGGGCATCGGCGCGTCGCTGGCGTGGGCGTGCGATCAGGTCGTGGTCGGCCGGTCAGCTGTCTTCGTGGTGGGCTTCGCCAAGGTCGGACTGATCCTGGACGGCGGCGCCTCGGCGTTCCTGGCGGCCCGCGCTGGGCTCGGCCGCGCCACCCGCGCAGCGATGCTCGCAGAGCCGATCGGCTCCGAGCAGGCGCTCGATTGGGGTCTGGCCGACGAGGTGGTCGACGATGGCGATGTGGAAGCCGCAGCCGCTGCGCTGGCCGAGCGGCTGGCCGGCGGACCGACCCTCGCCCTCGGCCGCATCAAGCAGCAGCTCAACGCCGCGCTGCTGCCTGCCCTAGACGCCCAGCTCGCGCTCGAGGCCGACCTGCAGCAGGAGCTCGCGGCGACCGCGGACTTCCGCGAGGGAGTGGCGGCTTTCGGTGAGCGCCGGGATCCGGCGTTCAGCGGACGCTAGCTGTGAGCGGCACCCCGTTGGTTGTTTGACCGACCCCTTTTCCACAAGCCGACACCGAGGAGCACCAACAGAATGAGCATCGAACAGGTAGACGTCGTGATCGTCGGGTCCCGCTGCGCCGGGACCGCCGCGGCAGTCCCACTCGTCCGCGCCGGCCACAAGGTCGTCGTGCTGGACAAGACGCGCTTCCCAGCCGACACGCTCTCCACGCACGTGCTGGTGCCTAACGGTGTCGCGGAGCTGAAGAAGATGGGGGCGCTTGACCGGATCCTCGCGCTGAACCCGGCGCGCTCCACGCACCTGCGGATCACCGATGCCGACATGGTCGTCCGCGAGCGCTACCGCCCTTTTGACGGGATCGATTACGGCATCTGCGTTCCCCGCAACCTCCAGGACTCCTGCCTGGTGGACACGGCCCGCGAGGCCGGCGCCGACATCCGCGAACGGTGCAGCGTGGCGAACGTGGTGTGGCGCGGCGGCCGCGCGGTCGGCGTCGTGTACACCGACCCCGACGGTGAGGAGCGCGAGATCCATGCGCGGCTGGTGATCGGCGCCGACGGTCGGAAGTCCCGGGTCGCGGCCGAGGTTGACGCCTGGACGCCATACCGCGGCTCCAAGAACGGCCGCGGATTCGCGTTCCGTTACATGGATGACCCCAAGGCCGGCACACCCGAGCACCAGGAGATGGGCGTCTACCGTGCGCAGCGGACCGTCGCGCTGACGCTGCCGTCCACGCCCGAAGGGCGCGTGCTCGTCGTCTGGATGTGCCCTGCCGAGGACGTCAGCGGATTTCGCAAGGACACCGAAGCTGCCTGGCAGCAGAAGCTCGACGATGACCCGCTGATCGCCGGCCGCCTGGAAGGCGCGACAAACATGGGCAAGGTCAGAAGCACTGCCGACCTCTCCTCCTACTACCGCCGCTCGAGCGGCCCGGGCTGGGCTCTCGCCGGAGACGCCGGTCACTTCAAGGACCCCGTCACCGGCAACGGGATGCGCGACGCGCTCAGGCACGGGCGCCTGCTTGGCGAAGCCGCCGCCGCAACCCTCCACGACCCCGAGCAACTCGATGCCGCCCTGGCCGCTTGGGAGCTCGGCCGCGATCAGGACACCCTCAGCAGCTACCACTGGGGCAACCGCGAGTCTCGCCCGGAGCCGACCTCCGATCTCGTCCGCGAGGTCCTGCGGACCTTCGCCGGCAAAGAGGCGCCCGACCTCTCAGACACTTTCAACCGCGCGCGGCCGATCGAGTCCATCGTCAGCCCGGCGCATCTGGTTCGAGGGCTCATCGCGGCGCTGCGCCGCCCCGGCGCCGACCGCCGGAGGATCGTGAAGCAGGCGCTCGGCGAGCTGCCGTTGGAGTGGGGCGGGCGCCGCCACCGCCTGATCGACGGCTTCCGCTCCACCCGCCCAACCAAGACCGAGCGTCCGGAGTGGACCGTCGGCACCCCGCCCGGCCCTCCGTCATACCGTCCGGCCGCCGATCCCGCAGCATCCCCGGCGGCCGAGCCCGCGGTGGTGGCGGCGGGAACATGACGCGGAACCCGCGTCGCGTTCCTGGGCCCCAACCAGC
>JAVEEB010000312.1 GCA_030840665.1 Frankiaceae bacterium
CGGACGCGTCGCACGTGGTGCGCACGCGGATCTGGACGACGGACTGCTCGCGGTGGGAGGAGATCGCGCGCGGCCACCGCGAGATCTTCGGGGCGCACCCGCCGGTCACGTTGATGGCTGAGGTGACACGCTTCATCGATCCCGACATGCTGGTCGAGATCGAAGCGACCGCCTACCGCGACTGATCCTGCGGCCCTCGCGCGTGGTCGAGCAACCTGCGGGGCCGCGGGTGCGTCGTAGGACCGTGTTGATCCGCCGAGTCGTCGCGATTGCGTCGCTGTCGATGTTGGTTGCCTGCTCTGCGGGCTCTGCGGGCTCCGGCGGCGTGACCAGTGCGGCAGATCCGATGGCACTCGGGCCGATCCCCGACCCCTCTTTCACACCCCGGCCCGACATCGACGGCCGCGCACAAATGGACGGGTTCTCGTTCGTTCACCCGGCGGCATGGCGCATCTATCCCGGTCTGCCCCTGCAGCCGACGGTGAACGGCACGGATGGATATGTCACGACAGAGCCCCTCCATGACCGGTGCAGGCGGTCCGCCGTCGCCAACGGCGTCGAGGAGACATGCGGTTCTGAACTTGACTCACTGACAGGGCCACATGGCGTTTTCGCGTCGTGGGGATGGCTCACCCTCCCGGGCACGACGATGGGCGACACGCCGGGGGAGCATGTCACGGTGGCCGGGCGCGACGCCCGCTGGTCTGTGGTGCCCGCTGCGATGACGTGCGCCAAGTGGGGCGGTACCAAGACCGTGGTAGCGACTGTGGAACTCGGTTCGCAAGCGGGATTGCTACAGATGAGTGCCTGCCTCGTTTCGGCGGACGAGGTCTCCGCCGTGCGAGCGATGGTCGATTCGCTGAAGTTCGACGACACCACCACGGCCGCGCCCAGCCAAGGGGCACTTGAGACCTCGACGGTCGGCGACCTCACCTTCACGCACGACAAGCGCTGGCAGCTGCGGCCGGTCAAGGGTGCGGCCATCCCGACGGAAATGACGTACACGTATGTCAGCACTGAGCCGGTGGATGCCCAGTGCAGTGGCCCTTCGCCAGCCCTTGCGCCGTGCGGACCGCCGGTGTCGCACCTGTCGACGCACGGGGTCTTTGCCACGTGGCGGCAAATCAATCAACCCGGCCTGCGTTTTGACAACGCCGCGGGTGAGCGACTCGTCGTCGACGGCCGGCCCGCCACTTGGTCTGCGGGCGTCGGCGGCGCCTGCGGCGGCAGCGGTGGTTTTCACGCAGACGGGCGGATCCTCATGTTCGGGAACGGTTTCGGAGACGAAATTGTGTCAATGAGCGCCTGCCTGCAATCGCCGGACGAGTTCACGGCGGTCAAGGCGATGTTCGAATCGGCGCGCTTCTCGGGGGTCCCCCGAGCTTCGGTGCCGCCGGCGGTGAAGACCGTGACCGACACGACGCCGGACGGCGCGGTGACCGTGACACACGATGCTCACTGGCGCATGCTCACTCCGACCGAACCGCAGGCGCCCGTTGCCTTCATCAATGGCTATCTCAGCACGGAAGCCGCGCACGACACGTGTGCGACGGCCGCGGATCGGAGCGTGACGTGCGGGTCGGTCACCGTCGCACTCGGCCCACACGGGGTGTTCGTCACGTGGATGGAGCGCTACTTTCCGGGGGAGCGGTTCTCCGACGCGGCTGGCGAAACGTTGGTGGTGGACGGGAAGCCCGCGCGGTGGTCGGTTGGCCACGACGTGACATGCGCGAAGGACGGCGCCGCGATCAGCGTCGACGCTCGCGTGCTCGTCAAAGCCGACCCACACTCCGACTGGATCACATCCATGTATGCCTGCCTTGCCTCGGCCGACGAACTGCCCGCCGTGAAGGCGATGTTCGAGTCCGCGACGATCAGGGCGCGCTCGTAGCTACTCCTCGGCGCCCATGACGAGGCCCTCGATGTCGTGCTTCTGCACGATCGGCTCGAGCTCCGTCACCACGCGACACGCCAAGTGGGGCTTGGTCTTCTCGGGCACGGTGTCCCAGAAAGCCTGTGTCACTTGCAGGTCGTGCAATTGCTCGTGGCCGGCGCCGGGCGCGTCGACGCCGAGCACCAGAACGGGCCGCGAGAGGTCGGCGGACAGGTTCGCGGTGCCGCGGTGGATCGTCAACGCCGAGCGGGCCGAGATATCGCCCATCTTCGGGTACTTCTTCACGCCCAGCGACGCGTAGCGGGCGAACTCCGACTCGGGCGGGAACATCCCGTGGTTGAACGTTTCCCCGTCCTCGTACTGCGTGCCCTGCGCGATCTCGAACGGCCCCATCTCCTCGATCGTGTCGACGCAGGTCAGGTTGAAGGCGAGCGAGGAAAACGTGTGGTCGTTGACCATTTCGGGTGTCGTGCGGAAGTCCCGGTGCCAGGGCTGGTGCTTCGCGCCCGCAAAAGGAATGTCGAAGCCGATCTCAACGATCCGGTAGTCAGGGCCCAACATGGCCTCGGACACGAGCTCGACCCACGGGTGCGTCACGAGGTCGAGGAAACCGCGGAACGCCTCGGGGTGCATCTCGACGTACCAGCGCTGAGGCCCGCGCCCGATCGCCCCGCCCTCCCGAGCGATCGCGACCGCGAACTCGGCCAGGACGTCCTCGCGCATCGCCGCCGCCCACTCACGCGAGAAGGCACCCTTGCACGCGATGATCCCGTCGGTCAGAAGGCCGGTCCGGATCGCCTCCACGTCATAGGGCGGCGTGACGGACAGGTCCGGCTGGTGAGTCTGCGTGGTCATCGGGGCTCCCTGCATGTTCGTGGGCGTTCGCTGGACTTCGCGTCGTTGCTGCCCACCCATGGTGCCTCGCCAGCGCCGATGGTGCCGCCAGTCGAGCCGTGGAGAATCTCCGCCGACCCTCGAGAGACCGCCGGTACGCTGGCCCCGTGTCTGTAGCCGTGCGCGTGATCCCGTGCCTCGATGTGGACGGCGGCCGCGTCGTCAAAGGCGTCAACTTCACCGACCTCCGCGACGCCGGCGACCCCGTCGAGCTGGCCGCCGCGTACAACGCCGCCGGGGCCGACGAGCTGACCTTCCTCGACATCACGGCGAGTTCCGGCAACAGGGAAACGACCTATGACGTCGTACGACGGACCGCGGAGCAGGTGTTCATCCCGCTCACGGTCGGCGGTGGCATCCGCGCCGTGGAGGATGTCGACAAGCTCCTCAGGGCGGGCGCGGACAAGGTCGGGATCAACACGGGCGCGATCGCCCGTCCCGAGCTGCTGCGCGAGGCGGCCGAACGCTTCGGCGCGCAGTGCATCGTCCTGTCCGTCGACGCTCGGCGTGTTACGGAGGGCCGGTCCACGCCCAGCGGCTGGGAGGTCACGACGCACGGCGGCCGCCGCGGCACCGGCATCGACGCCGTCGAGTGGGCCTGCCGCGGCGAGGAACTGGGGGCAGGGGAGATCCTCCTGAACTCCATGGACGCCGACGGCACCAAGAACGGCTACGACCTCGACATGATCCGGGCGGTCCGTGCCGTCGTGTCGGTGCCCGTCATCGCGAGCGGCGGCGCAGGCGCCCTGGCCGACTTCGCGCCGGCCGTCGCGGCCGGCGCCGATGCCGTGCTCGCCGCCAGCGTTTTTCACTTCGGCACCCTCACGATCGGTCAGGTCAAGGGCGCCCTCAGCGACGCGGGCTGCACCGTCCGTGCCTGACGAACTGAACTGGTACCTCGAGCCGCCGGAATCCTCCGCCGGCCGACCGCTGCCGACCCCGCCGACGTACCGGCCACCGTCGAACTGGCCGGATCCGATGGCGATCGCCGCGGCCGCCACCGGCGCCGTGCCGCTGCTCCCGCCGCTGGGAATCGTGCTCGGCGCCCTCTCGAAGAGCCGCCTGAAGAGGACGGGCCGGCGCGGCTTGCGCCTCGCCGAAGCGGGCCTGGTCGGGGGCATCATCTGGACCGTGGTCCTGGTAGGTGCCGTGGCCTTTCTGCTGTGGCGGGACCACGAACTCGCGGCGGTCCGCGGCGGCACCGGTGAAGTCATGCGCGCCGGCCGCGTGCCGACATCCGACCTGCGCGCCGGCGACTGCCTGATGATGCCGAGCCCGACCACGGCGACTCGCTGGGTCCATGTGTCGTCGTGCGCGGTCGGCCACACGGGCGAGGTGTACGACGTGCGAGCCCTCCCGAGCGGGCCGTATCCCGGGGCGGACGGCCTGCGGGCCGCCGCGACCGCCGAGTGCGCGGTCTCCTGGCACGACGGGTTCCCTGCTTCCGTCCGGGACGCGGCAGCGACGGCTGGGGGCTCCCTCGCGCTCCTGCTGCCCACCGAGGCGGGCTGGAACGGCGGCGACCGGGGCGTCGCTTGCGTCCTCGCCACGCCTGACCGGTCGGGAGCGGCAACCGCCCAAAAGTAGCGTTGTTTGTTGCGCAACCAACGGGATACACTCACCCGCATGACAACCCTCATCGATCGAGTTGCGTCCCTGCATCGCCGCGTGTCGTACGCAGCCGACGAAGAGGCGCTCCAGGTCGAGGCCGCCGTGCTCAGCGCAGCGGTCACCGCGAGCCGGCGTCGACCCGCGGTGCTTGCCGAGGTCGTGCGCAGCCACTCGCCGGACCGCGTCGCAGCCGCCCGCGCGGCCACCTTGGAGGACTACCTCGCGCTCCGGCGCGACGCCGTGGAGTCGTCGCAGTCCACGGTCGAGGTCGCCCGACGGCTCGCCATCAGCGCCGCGGCGGTGACCAAGCGCCGCGCGGCGGGCCGCCTCCTCGCCTTCCGCCACAAGGGCGATTGGCGCTACCCCGCCTGGCAGTTCGCCGCCGGCAGCGTCCTGCCGGGTGTCGTCGAGGCGTGGACGGCAATGCCTGCCTTGTACGACGAACTCGCGCGCGTGCGGTGGTTCACCCTGTCGAGCCTCGCGTTGGGCGGGCGTTCCCCCCTCGGGGCGCTGCAGGACGGCGACGTCGCCGCCGTGGTCGACGCCGCGACGTACGTCGGCAGCCGGTGACCTTCCCCGGGACCCCGGTTGTCGACGCGCTGCCCGCCGGATCGCTGCTCGTGCGCATCTACGACAGCCGCTACTACGGCGACGGCACCGGCTTCCGGTTCTTCGGCCCGCATCGGGCGGGGCGCTGGGACCACCACGCGGCCGGCCCGCCCGCGCACGACGCGGCCCACGGTGTGTCGTACCTGACGCCGTCCCTGACCTGCGCCGTCGCCGAATCGTTCGGGGATGCGCGCCTGGTCGCCCCGGCGCCGTACCACCGCTTGTCGATCATCCGGCTGACCAGGACGGTGCACCTCGTCGACACCGGCGGGCACGCCGCTGTGGAGCTCGGCGTGCCCGCCGGGGCCCTGCGCGCGCGGGACCGGGCCCTGACGCAACGGATCTCGCGCGAGCTGTACGCCGAGACGGCCGCGGACGGGGTGCGGTACGAGGGGTATTTCACGGGCGACCCGTGTGTGGCGCTCTGGGAGCGGGCCCGCGATTCCCTGGAATTGCTCGACGACCGCGGCTTCGACGACCCAGCGGTTGCCGCCGACGTCCTCGTCATAGCCGACGAGCTGCACTACGCCGCCGGGGACCTCGGCCCGTTCTGACACGCGGCGGCGTGGGGCTCGCGTTGATCGACTCGCAGGCCATACGCTCCCCGCGACATCACGATCGCGGGAGGACTCATGACGACACCGGACGACCCCAACGCTCAGGGCTGGAACGCGCCACCACCGGTGCCGCCCGCCGAGGGACAGCAGCCGCCGCCCTACGGTCAGCAGGCGTACGGCCAGCCCCCACAGGCGCCGCCGCCGTACGGTCAGCCGCCGCAGCCGTACGTCCAGCAGCCGGCCCCGTACCCGCAGCCCGGCGCCTACCCGCAGATGGGTTACCCGGCCGCGTCGATGGACACGGGAATCCCGGGCTCCGTCAAGACCGTGTCCGTCCTGATGTTCATCAGCGCCGGGTTCGGGATCCTCGGCTCGCTGCTCATCATCTTCGGTGCCTCCGCTGTCAACGCCCTCGGCGCGAAGACCATCTCCGGGTTGCTGGTGTTCTTCGCGGTCATCATCCTGGCCATCAGTGCCTTGGAAATCGTGGTGGGGCTCAAGATTCGCGTGGGGGAGAACTGGGCGCGAGTCACCGGGATCGTCCTCACCGCGATCAGTGCGCTCTTCCAGCTCAGCCAACTCAGCAGGAGCGGCGGCAACATCATCGGGCTCGCGCTGTCGGCCCTGATCCTGTACTTCCTCATCTGGGAGCCGAAGGCCAAGGCGTTTTTCGCCGCCCACAAATAGGTGATCCGCGCCACGCGGTGCGACGCGGCAGTTCAGCCACGCGCGTCGCGTCGGTGTCTGCGCGTCCCGGCGGGCCAAGCCCGCCGGGGCGCGCTGCGCGTCGATACCCGCGCGCGTGAACCGCGACTGCACGGCACAATGACGCCATGCCGAACGCTTCCCGCACGCCCGCCGACCAGTCCGACCTCGACCCGGGTATCGCCGCTCGCCTCAAGCGCGACGCGAACGGCCTGTTCGCCGCCGTCGTGCAGCAGCACGACACCGGCGAGGTGTTGATGCTTGCCTGGATGGATGACGAGGCGCTGCACCGCTCACTGACCACGGGACGCGCCACCTACTACAGCCGCAGCCGCCAGGAGTACTGGGTCAAGGGCGAGACGTCCGGCAACCCCCAGTGGGTGAAGTCGGCCGCCCTCGATTGCGACGGCGACGCCATCCTCCTGCGGGTCGACCAGCGGGGCGTTGCCTGCCACACCGGCACGCGGACGTGCTGGGACTCGGGAGATCTGCAGGCTGTCGTGGTCACGCCGAGCGCCGGATGACGGCCGCGGGGTTCGTGCCCGACCGCGAGGCCTATTCCGGGCTGGCCGCCGACTATGCCGTGGTGCCCGTGACGCGCAAGCTGTTCGCCGACGCCGAGACGCCCGTCGGCGTCTACCGCAAGCTCGCCGGCGGCCCTCGCACGTTCCTCCTCGAGAGCGCCGAACACGGCCGGGTCTGGTCGCGCTATTCGTTCATCGGCGTCCGCTGCGCGGCACTGCTCACCGCCGTCGACGGTGACGCCGTCTGGCACGGCGATCCGCCCCCCGGGGTGCCGACCAGCGGCGACCCGCTGGCGGCGTTGCGCGCCACCTCCGTGCAGTTGCGGGCACCGAGCATCGTCGGCATGCCGCCGCTGATGGGCGGCCTGGTGGGCTACCTGTCGTACGACATCGTTCGTCGTCTCGAACGACTGCCCGAGTTGACGATCGACGACCTGCACCTGCCCGAGCTGGCGATGATGCTGGCGACCGACCTCGCGGTGATCGACCACGTCGAAGGCACGATCCTGCTGGTCGCCAACACGTTCCCCGGCCGGGATGTCGGTGCGTCCTACGACGACGCGGTGGCTCGCCTCGACGCGATGACGGCGGCGCTCGCGGCGCCGTCGCAGCCACATCTCGCCGTGCCGGGTGCGGGGATGCCGACGTTCACCGTCACGGAGCCCGACGGCGGCTACCAGGCCGCCGTCGAGACGGTGAAGGAAGAGATCCGGGCGGGGGAGGCGTTCCAGATCGTCGTCTCGCAGCGCTTCGAAGTCGCGACCACCGTGGATCCGCTCGACGTGTATCGCGCGCTGCGGGTCAGTAATCCCAGTCCCTACATGTATTTGCTGCGTTTCGACGACCACGACGTCGTCG
>JAVEEB010000338.1 GCA_030840665.1 Frankiaceae bacterium
GTCGTGCGACCGGTCGGGGAACAGGCCCGGACCGGCGTCGACATCGAGCGCCCGCACCACGCCGATCCCGCGGGCGTCCGTCACCCACGGGTTGTGGTCGCTGCTGCTTCCCTGCGCCTGGTGCGCCGTGTCGCCAATCGTGCCGTCCGAGGTGCGTTCGCGATCCGGCCAGCGGTCGTCGATCTCCTCCCGCAGGGTCAGCAGCGCTCCCGCCACGCGCCAGGTCATGGCCGTCGCTCCGTGCTGACGACCGGATCGCCGGCTGCCCGGTTCAGGTCGATCACCACCGCCCCGTCCGTCACGTCGACCGTCGTCTCGGCGGCGGGGCTGTACTCGTACTGGGAAGCGAAACGCTCGGCAATGGGGGGCGGCGCCGCAAGAGCGTCGGTATCGAGGTCTTCGTACAGAAGATCTGCTGGTTCCAGGTCGTCGACGGCGATGACATCGTCATCGACCGCCAGATTCTGCGGGCTCGGCTCCATGGGGTCACCTTCCGGATGCTGTGCGCGTCCCAGTCAACTACTGGCGCGCACGGGCCTCAACCCCTCCGCAGGACCTCTTTGCGGGTCAGCGCCGGTCAATCCGCGCCAGCCGAGCGAGAGTTGGCTGCCAGGCGGAGGCATCACCAGCAAACACACAGCCGGGCACCTGTAGCGTCGCCAATTGTGACGCCAAGCGCCGAACTGCTGCTGGTCGAAGACGACGGTGACCTCGCGGCGTTGCTGGTGCGTGTCCTCACGCCGGAGGGCTATGCGGTCACCATCGCGCACGACGGTCAGCAGGGGTTGCACCTAGCTCTCACGCGGGCGTTCGACGTGATGGTCGTGGACCGTGGGCTGCCCGCCATCGAAGGCCTCGACCTCATCGCGCGACTGCGCATCAAGGACGTGTCGACCCCCATCCTCGTGTTGTCCGCCCGAGGTGCGACGCAGGACAAGGTCGATGGCCTGGACGCTGGCGCCGAGGACTACCTCACCAAGCCCTTCGAGGTGAGCGAGCTGCTGGCCCGGCTGCGCGCCCTGCTGCGGCGACACCAGGACACCGCGATGGAGGTGCACGTGCCCGGGGGACGGCTCGTCCTGGCCGACCGGGTCGTACACCTCTCCAACGGGCACCTGGTCGATCTTTCCGAGCGCGAAGCCGCGCTCTTGGCCGCCTTGGCGATGCGACCGAAGCAGGTGTTCAGCCGGGGAGATCTCCTCGAGCGGGTCTTCGGCGATGCCGAGTCGGAGAACGTCGTCGAGACGTACGTGCACTACTGCCGACGCAAGCTCGGTCGCGGCGTCATCAGGACGGTGCGCGGGCTCGGATACCGGCTCGGCGACCAGTGAGCGGCAGCGCGTCGCGGTCCTTCGGCGACGAGATTCTGGTACGACGAGCGGGTCGACGGGTCGCCGTCTTCACGGCGGGGCTGGTGATGTTGGCGCTCCTCGCGCTGATCGCCCTCGTTTCCGCCCTCGTCGTGCACGGGCAGTCCGCCGCCAACGACAACTTGTTGCGAACAACGGTGGCCAATGCGGACGATGTCGGCGACCCACCACCAGGCACCTGGCTCATCGTCGTGCACGACGGTCAGCTCGCGCAGTCCTCCGGCCTTCCCCCTGAACTGTCACCCAGGCTTGCGGAACTGCGCGCCGCCGCAGAACCCGCGACTGTGCTGGCAGCGGCTTCGGGGTCCGTTACGCAGTACCGGGTGGCCACTCGCGAGCGGGCCGGTGACACGGTCCAGGCGGTGCTGGACTTGGCGCCCCAGCACGAGCTGCGCACGCGGCTGCTGCAAGCGATGGCCCTGGCCGGCGTGTGCGGGTTGGCATTTTCGGCAATTCTGGGCGCACTCATCGGTCGCCGGGCAGTTCGCCCCATGGCGGAGGCGCTGGCGCTGCAACGCATGTTCATTGCGGACGCCAGCCACGAACTGCGGACACCGCTCACCCTCTTGAGCACACGCGCTCAGCTGCTCGACCGCGCCATCGCCGAGAGCGGGGCGACGCCCGACATCGTCTCCGACAGCCGTGGCATCGTGCACGATGTGCAACGTCTCGACGAGATCGTCGACGATCTCCTTGCAGCTGCCGATCCGCGGAGGCAAGTCGATGACGTCGCCGTCGACGTCGTGGCGCTTGTCTTCGCCGCAGTCGAGAGCGCCGGCGCCCACGCGAACGCTCGAAATGTCGTCCTTCGCTCTGAGAACCAGACACCCGCGCTGTCGCAGCTCGTGGTGGGATCTGCGACGGCCCTGCGCCGCGCCGTCCTTGCCCTGGTTGACAACGCCATCGACCACACGCCCCCCGGCGGGACGGTCATGGTCGCTACCCGCGTCGATGAGCGACGGATCGCGGTGACCGTCAGCGACACAGGGCCAGGAGTGCGTGCCGGCGAAGCCGCTGACCTCTTCCACCGCTTTCATTCGGGCGGGCAGCGAACGGGACGCAGTCACTACGGTCTCGGTCTTGCGCTCAGCCACGACATCGCCAACCGGCATGGCGGGCACCTTCGACTGGTGCCGACGGATCGCGGAGCGAGGTTCGAACTAATGCTGCCTCGAGACGTCAGCGCAGGCTGAGAATTTCGGCGGTGACGTCGTCCGGCTCAGGAAATGCCAAGAAATGGCACCGAGAGTTATGGGTGTCGCCGAATACCCGGCGGACCTGACCAGCAGGAGCCGCGTCGCATGGTGACCGTTGCCCCGGTGCATGAGGTGCGCAGCCGCGTCCGCCGCAAGGCAACACCTCGCTGGTGGCGCGAAGCCGCGGGCCTCGCTTGCTGGACGAGCGTCCTCGCTGTCGTCGCACTGTGGTTGTGGGGAAGAGGCCTGCAGTCGCTGGGCTCGACGACGGGCGACGTGCTCACGACACTCGGGCGTCTTACGGGCCTGGTCGCAGCGGATCTGCTGCTGGTACAGGTGTTTCTCATGGCGCGGGTCCCGCTGATCGAGCGCAGCTACGGGCAGGACGAACTCGCCCGACGGCACCGGCTGGTGGGCTTCTGGTCGTTCAATCTGCTGGTCGTACACATCGTCCTCGTCACTCTCGGCTACGCGGCCGGCGACGGCCGCGGCGTGCTGTCCGAGCTGTGGACCTTCGTGACGACGTACGCCGGAATGCTGCTCGCCACGGCCGCGACGGCCGCGCTGATCCTCGTCACTGTCACCTCGATCCGGGTGGCACGCCGCAAGCTGCGCTACGAGTCCTGGCACCTGTTGCATCTCTACGCATACCTCGGTGTCGGCCTGTCCGTCCCGCACGAAATCTGGACGGGCGCCGACTTCTCGACCTCACGCGCGGCGACCCTATACTGGTGGTCGATCTACGCCGTCGCCGCCGGCGCAGTCCTGACCTTTCGGGTGGTCCTGCCCCTCTCGCGGACCCTGCGCCACGGCATCACCGTCACATCGGTCATTCGGGAGAGCCCGGACGTGGTGACCGTCCGGATGGGCGGCCGCGGTCTGCACAAGTTGCCTGCCCGAGCGGGGCAGTTCTTCGTCTGGCGATTCCTCGACGGACCGGGCTGGTCGCGCGGCAACCCGTACTCGTTGTCCGCGCCGCCACGGCACGATCGACTGCAGATAACCGCGAAGGACCTTGGCGACAACAGCAGCAGTCTTGCCCGCCTGCGGCCTGGGACGCGAGTGCTCATCGAGGGCCCGTACGGGCGACTCACCGGCGAGCGCCGCACAGGCTCCCGAGTGACCATGCTCGCGTGCGGAATAGGCATCACCCCCATGCGTGCACTGCTCGAAGATTTGGAGTACGAGGAAGGACACGCGGTCCTCATCTACCGCGCCCGCAGCGAGAAGGACATCGTCTTCCGGAGCGAGCTCGACGATCTGGCCGCGCGACGCGGCGTGGTCGTGCACTACCTCGTCGGGCCGCGCGCCGTCGGGCGTGACTCCTGGTTGCCTCAGGCGGCCGCTCGATGGAGCGACCGGGATGCGCTCTTACATCTCGTCCCCGACCTGGCGAGGCACGACCTTTTCGTTTGCGGACCCGACGCCTGGATGGACGCGGCCTGCTCAGCCGCCCGCGCAGCAGGTGTCCCAGCCGGCCAACTGCATCAGGAGCGATTCACATGGTGACCCCCGCCAGAGTGCTGGTCGCGCGATGAGGCGCAGCGTCGTGGCCGTCATGTCCGGCATCAGCCTCGCCGTGTCAGCTGTCAGCTACCGCCACGGGCAAAGCGGAAGTGTGTCGGCCTCCCCGATCGACCCCACGAGTGTCGTTGCGGGCGGTGTGGTCTCGGGGGCCGCTCCCGGAAGCACGATCCCGGCGGGAAGCTCCACAGGATCGGGGCGGCGGACAAGGTCCCGACCAACGTCGACACCGGGCAGCGCGACCGCGACGCCACGTGCTCCAAAGCCCGGGACCCAGTCGTCATCGACCCCGGGGGCGCCATCCGGGTTGCCGCGCACCGGCGGCCCCTCGACGCATCGCCCGCTTGCGACGCAGACGCCGGCGGCCAGAGCCACTGCGGCAAAGCCGACGGCCACGCCGCCTCCGCCGGCCCCGGCGACACTCACGGTCAACGGCGGCGCGGCCAACACTCCCTACGGTCCGGTCCAGGTGCAGGTGACGATCCGTGGGGGCAGGATCATCCGCGCCGTGGCCATCAACTATCCGAACAGCGGCGGGCGCGACCAGTCCATCAACGGACAAGCCATCCCCGTGCTCAACCAGGAAGCCTTGCAGCGTCAGAGCGCACAGATTGACGCCGTATCGGGTGCCAGCTACACGTCACAGGCATACCGGGGGTCGCTTCAGTCAGCGCTCGACGCCGCACACAAAGCGGGCGCCCTCTGACGGGCGCCTGCACGTACGCCACGCCCGTCGGAACGCCGTCTACATTTTCGGGCGGTCCACCCGAGCCGTGACACAACTGCC
>JAVEEB010000353.1 GCA_030840665.1 Frankiaceae bacterium
ACCCAGAACATCAGGAAGATGTCGAGCAGGGCCGCGCGGCTCTCGACGAACTCGAGTCCGTCGAGCGCGAGCAGCAGGCCGGCGACGCAGCCCAGCAACGTCGAGCGGGTCATCCGCCGCGCAGTCCGGGCGAGGATCAGGATCGCCAGCGTGCCGACGACGGCCGAGCCGAACCGCCACCCGAACGAGTTCTGCACGTTGCTCGGGTCGCCGTGGAACATCATCTCCCCGACGGCGATCATCCACTTGCCGAGCGGCGGGTGCACGACGTAACCGGGCCCCACGCACGCCTTGTTCCAGTCGCACTCCACACCGAACTTCGTCAGCGCCCAGGCGTCTTTGGAGTAGTAGACCTCGTCGAACACGATCGAATGCGGGAGGTCGAGGCGCAGGAAACGGATGATGCCGCCGACGACCATCACCAGCAGCGGGCCGAGCCACCCCCACAGCGCGCTGCCGGGGATGCGCTCGTCGAGGAGGTCGCGCGCCCTCCGGCGCGCGGCGACATCCGCCGGGACCTGCTCGGGGATCTCGTCCGGCTCGGGGGCTGCGATGTCGAGCGTCGCCGGCGCGGTCATCCCGTCATCGTAGGGGTGCGGACGGCATCCGCGGATGAGGGCGCCCTAGTGCGAGAGGATGCGCCGGTGACCGGAGTCCTCGTCCTTGCTGGCACGCCCATCGGATCGATGGACGACGCCTCGCCCCGGCTGATCGACGAGCTCACCCGCGCCGACGTCATCGCCGCCGAGGACACCCGCCGATTTCGCCGTCTGACGTCCTCGCTCGGGGTGACGATCACCGCCCGGGTCGTCTCCTATTACGACGCCACCGAGGCGGCCAGGACCCCCGATCTGCTGGCCGCGATCCGGGCGGGGCAGCGTGTCGTCCTCGTGACCGACGCGGGGATGCCCCTGGTGTCGGACCCCGGCTACCGGTTGGTGGCGGCCGCCACCGCGGAAGGCCTTGCGGTGACGGTTGCGCCCGGCCCGTCGGCGGTCATCGCGGCTCTGGCGGTCAGCGGGCTGCCGGCCGACCGGTTCTGCTTCGAGGGGTTCCTGCCGCGCAAGAGTGGCGACCGCCGTTCGCGTCTGGCCGAGCTGGCAGCGGAGCGTCGTACCCTCGTGTTCTTCGAAGCCCCCCACCGGCTCGGCGCCATGCTTGCCGACCTGGCCGGCGCGTTCGGCGCGCAGCGGTCGGCGGCGGTCTGCCGGGAGCTGACGAAGACGTACGAGGAGGTCAAGCGCGGCGGCCTCGGCGAGCTCGCGGAATGGGCGGCGGGCGACGTACGCGGGGAGATCACCGTCGTGGTCGCGGGAGCCCCGGAGCGGGTCGTGAGCACGGAGCCGGCGGATCTCGCGCAGGCGGTCGCGTCGTACGAGGAGACGGGGTTGACCCGCAAGGAAGCCATGGCGCTGGTGGTGGCGGAGACGGGGGCGGGGCGGCGGGTCGTCTTCGACGCGGTCGTCGCGGCCAAGCGCCCCTAGCCCCGCCCCCGAGCTGCGCCCGTAGGATTCGGACCCATGAGCGAGGCAACAGGCAAGGCCTTCTACGTCACGACGCCGATCTACTACGTCAACGACGCCCCCCACATCGGCCACGCGTACACCACCGTGGCTGCCGACGTGCTCGCGCGCTGGCACCGCCAACGCGGCGAGGACGTCTGGTTCCTGACGGGTACGGACGAGCACGGCGAGAAGGTGCTGCGCGCCGCGGAGAAGAACGGGCTGACGGCCCAGGCGTGGACGGACCACATGGTGGAGACCGCGTGGGAGCCGATGCTGGCCACGCTGGACGTCACCAACGACGACTTCATCCGGACGACTCAGGAGCGCCACCAGGTCCGCGTGCAGGAGTTCTGGCAGCGGCTCAACGACGCGGGCCACGTCTACACCGGGTCGTACACGGGCCCGTACTGCGTCGGTTGCGAGGAGTTCAAGATCGCGTCCGAGTTGCTCGAGGGCGACCTGTGTCCGATCCACGGCTACAAGGTCGAGCAGCTCAGCGAGGACAACTACTTCTTCAAGCTCTCGTCGTACGCCGAAAGGCTCCTCGAGTTCTACGCCGCGAATCCCGACTTCGTGCAGCCGGAGAGCGCCCGCAACGAGGTCATCAAGTTCGTCGAAGGCGGCCTGACGGACCTGTCGATCACGCGGTCGACGTTCAATTGGGGTGTCCCGGTCCCATGGGATCCCAAGCATGTCTTGTACGTGTGGATCGATGCGCTGCTCAACTACGTGACGGCCGCCGGCTATGGCAACGACCCCGAGAAGTTCGCGCGCACGTGGCCGGCTGACGTGCATCTCGTGGGCAAGGACATCCTGCGCTTCCACGCGGTGATCTGGCCGGCAATGCTGATGGCGGCCGAATTGCCGTTGCCACACAAGGTTTTCGCCCATGGCTGGCTCCTCGTCGGCGGCGAGAAGATGTCGAAGACGAAGCTCACGGGCATCGCGCCTCAGCAGATAACGGACCATTTCGGCTCCGACGCGTTCCGCTATTACTTCCTGCGCCAGATCGCCTTCGGCCAGGACGGCTCGTTCTCGTGGGAGAACATGGCGCAGATCTACCAGTCGGAGCTCGGCGACCAGTTCGGCAACCTGGGCTCGCGATTGACGTCGATGGTGGAGCGGTACCGCGACGGCGTCCTGCCATCCGGCACGCTGGATGCGGCACTTGCGGACGCGATGCGCACGGCGGTCGCGGAGGCGGACGCAGCGATCGAGCGTCTCGCCTTCCAGGACGCGCTCGCCGCGGTGATGGCCTTCGTGCGCATCGTCAACGGCTATGTGACGGAGCGCGAGCCGTGGAAGCTCGCCAAGGACGAGGCGAACGCCGGCGCGCTCGACGACGTCCTCTACTCGACGGCCGACGCTCTGCGCGCCATGGCCGTCCTGCTGTCCCCGGTGATGCCGAAAGCCTGCCAGCTCCTGTGGGCATCGCTCGGTGCGGAATCGGCGCTCGGGCCGCTGTCGACCCAGCGCATCGCGGCGGTCGCGGACGTGCACCTGCCCGCCGGCGCTGTCGTGACGAAGCTCGCACCGCTGTTCCCGCGCCTCGAGGAGCAGCCGACCGTGGTGCCGGCGTGACGGAAAAGCGTGTCCGCTACGACGGCGGCTCACGCGACCTCACCCCGCCGCCGCATCCCGAGCCGTTGCGCGTGCCGGTGGTGGACTCCCATTGCCACCTCGACCTGATGGACGTGCCGGTGGCGGAGTCGGTCGCGGCCGCGGTGTCGGTCGGTGTCACGCGGATGCTGACGATCGGCGTCGACGTCGCCACGTCTCAGCTGAGCGCGGACACGGCCGCGGCCTACGACGAGGTCTTCGCCGGTGTCGCCATCCACCCGAATGAGGCATTCGCCGCGACAGCCGAGGCCCTGTCGGAGATCGCGCGGCTCGCGGCCCTGCCACAAGTGCGGGCGGTGGGGGAGACGGGGCTGGACTGGTATCGCGATACGGCAACGCGGGAGCAGCAGGAGGCATCGTTCCGCGCCCACATCGACATCGCCAAGTCGGTCGGCAAGCCCGTGGTGATCCACGACCGGGACGCACACGCCGACATCCTGCGCGTGCTCGAGTCGCAGGGTGCGCCGGAGACCGTCGTGTTCCACTGCTTCAGTGGGGACGCGGATTTTGCCCGTGAGTGCATCGACCGCGGCTACGTGCTGTCGTTCGCAGGGACGGTGACGTTCCGGAACGCGCGGCAACTGCGAGAAGCGCTGGCAATCACGCCGCTCGACCAAGTCCTCGTCGAGACGGACGCGCCGTTCCTCACCCCGACTCCCTTCCGCGGTCGTCCGAACGGGCCCTACATGATCCCGGTCACGGTTCGCGCCATGGCTGAGGTGAAGGGGATCGGTGAGGACGAGATGGCCGCCGCGATCGCGGCCACCGCTGAACGCTGCTTCGGCCCTTGGTAACCCGGGCTGCCCGGCGCGCCCGAATGGGGTAGCTGACGGGCGCAATTGGTGCGAGCCTCGTATCGTCGGTCCGGCCGACGACGATGGGCCACATCTCCGGTGTTCGCTTACGGCTGAGAACGGGGCGGATGGTGACGAAGCGCTGGATCTGGCTGTTGGTCGCGGTGCTCGCCGTCGAGCTCGGTCTCATCGTGTCGATGAGCCTCGACGTGCTGGCCGCCACGAACGAGGGCCAGCCGCGTTGGTTGGCGATCGTCGCTGTCGCGTGGTTCGGCGTCATCCTCTTCGCGACCTTCGGTCTCATTCGCTCTGTGAGCGGCGGGCGTCGCGCGTTGCACCATCAGGCCGAGGCCATTGCGGCCGACGAGTCGACCAGCCAGGACTGGCTGTGGGAGTCCGACACGGATCTGCGGCTGACGTACTCGAATGACGGGGTTCAGGCTTTGTTGGGCTACGCGCCGGCCGAGGTTCTCGGGAGGCCGCTGCTGGACTTGATGACGGACGAGGCTCGGCAGATAACGACCGAGCTTCATGCGGCCGCCAAGAGAGCGGGAATCACCGGCTGGACGAGTCAGGAGGCCCGCTGGCTGCACCGCGATGGGCACGTTGTGGTCCTTCAAGGCTCGGCGCGACCCATTCGCGACCTCAGGGGGCACGTGGTCGGGTTCCGCGGGACTCGCTCGTCCGTCACCGCGAATGACCTGTCCGACAGGGTCGCGGCGGCCGCCCGGCTGCGGGTGCTCGGCATCCTGGGGGCCTCGGCGCTCCAGGTCGCGTTCCAGCCGATCGTCGACCTGGCCACCGGGTCTCTCGCAGGTGTGGAGGCCCTGGCGCGTTTTCGCGACAACCGTGGACCGGAGGAATGGTTCCGCGACGCGCACTCCGCCGGCCTCGAGCTCGAGCTCGACGAACTCGCCTTCACCGCCGCGCTGGCCGCCGCCGCCCAGCTCCCCGATGGCTGCTGGGTCTCGCTCAACGCCAGCCCCGCGCTGATCCTCGCGAGGCCGCTCACCGAGCTCATCCTGAACGCCGGCATCCCGGTCGGCCGGCTCGTCGTCGAGGTCACGGAGCAAGCCCGCGTGGACGACTACGTCGCTCTCAACGCGGCGCTGCTGCCCTTGCGAAACGCCGGCGTCCGGGTCGCGGTCGACGACACCGGGGCCGGGTACGCGTCGCTGAGCCACGTTCTCCAACTGCGGCCGGACGTCATCAAGATCGACCGGTCCCTCATCACGGAATTGGCCACCGACGCGGCCCGGCGCTCGCTCGTCACGTCGCTGGTGCTGCTCGCTCTCGACCTCGGCGCGATTGTCACGGGCGAGGGCGTCGAGACGTTCGCGGAGCTGGAGACGCTGGCGGTTCTCGGCGTCGACCACGGGCAGGGGTACCTGCTGAGCAGGCCGACCACGGATCCCTTGCAGTGGGCCGGCTGGGCGCGCCGTCATTGGCGTACGACGGGAACCCCGCCGCGCGTCCGGATCTGACGCGCGCAACCGGCTTTCAGAAATCGATGGCCTTTCCCACGCCTGAAAGAGAGAGCGCTTTCCGGAAAGGTTTGCGGTAAGTCTTGACGTGACGATTTGTCCGGGTTAGACACTGTCCTCGACACCGCTGTGCGCGTTCGTCCACGTGCTGGAAACAGGCGGAAACCGCCTCGGCGTCCGTACCAAAGCGCAGCAGCCGCTGCGGGCCGGTGGAGCAACGGTCATCCAAAACAGCCTCGGCGCCGTATCCGGTGCCTCTCACGACAGGTAGGCCGCATGACAGGCACAGTTCAACTGCGACGGTTGTCGCCGCGCGTGTACATCGCGGTGCTCGCGATGATCGCCATGCTCACGGGGATGGGGCTCTTCGCGGCCGCCACGCCGGCGCATGCGGCCGGCACGTTGCTCTCCCAGGGCAAGCCGACGACCGCCTCGTCCACCGAGAACGCGGGCACCGGCGCAGCACTGGCGACCGACGGCAACACCGGCACCCGCTGGGCGTCCGCCTTCGCCGACCCGCAGTGGATCCAAGTGGACCTCGGCAGTTCGCAGTCGATCACCCAAGTTGTCCTCAACTGGGAAGCGGCGTACGGCAAGGCCTACCAGATCCAGACCTCGCCTGACGCGGTGACGTGGACCTCGATCTACTCGACGACCACGGGCGCCGGCGGCATCGAGACGCTGAACGTCACCGGCTCCGGCCGCTACGTGCGCATGTACGGCACGGTCCGTGCGACCGGCTACGGCTACTCCCTGTGGGAGTTCCAGGTGTACGGCGGCGTCGTCACTCCGCCTGCGTGCTCGACGACCAACTTCGCGCAGGGCAAGGTCGCCACGTCGTCGTCCAACGAGAACGCGGGCGTCACGCCCAACCTCGCCGTCGACGGCAACACAGGCACCCGCTGGGCGAGCGCGTTCGCCGACCCGCAGTGGATCCAGGTGGACCTCGGGTCCTCG
>JAVEEB010000357.1 GCA_030840665.1 Frankiaceae bacterium
CCGGTGAGGGCGGCCTCGATCGCGATCTGCGCCGTCTCGTGGTCGCGGATCTCACCGAGCAGCACGATGTCCGGGTCGCAGCGCAGGATGGAACGCAGGGCGGCGGCGAACGTCAACCCAGCCTTAGCGTTGGTCTGCACCTGGTTGATGCCGGCCAACCGGTACTCGACGGGGTCCTCGACCGTGATGACGTTCTTCTCCGGCGTCGAGACGATGTTGAGCGTCGCGTAGAGGGTCGTCGACTTGCCGGAACCCGTCGGGCCGGTGACGAGGATCATCCCGTACGGCTTGGTGAAGCTCAGCGAATACCGCTCGAAGTTGCCGTCGCTGAAGCCGAGGTCCGCCAGGTTCAACGATGCGGTCGTGTTGTCGAGCACACGCATGACGACCTTCTCGCCCCACACCGTCGGCAGTGTCGCGACGCGGAGGTCGATCTTCTTGCCGTTGGCATTCACCGAGAGGCGGCCGTCCTGCGGGATCCGGCGCTCGGCAATGTTGATCTCAGCCATGATCTTCAGCCGGCTGATAACGCCGGACTGGATGTTCTTCGGGGAGCGCATGACCTCGTGCAGCACACCGTCGATGCGGAACCGGACACGCATGTCCTTCTCGGCCGGCTCGATGTGGATGTCGGACGCGCGGTCCTGAATGGCTTGGGTGATGAGCAGGTTCACGAACTTGACGATCGGTGCGTCTTCCGTGACCTCCTTGACCTTGGAGAGGTCCTCCGACTCCTCCGCGGCGTCGAGCGACATCGTGAGCTCGTCGAAGTCCGTGTCGCTGCGGTGGTAGCGGTTGATCGCTGCGATGACGTCGGCGCGCGTCGCGACGAGCGGCTTGACCTCGAGCCCGGTCAGCGACCGGATGTCGTCAATCGCGAAGACGTTCGCGGGGTCGGCCATCGCGACGAGAAGCTTGCCGTCCTCGTAACCGATGGGCAGCGCCGTGTGCCGTCGGCAGACGGCGTCGGGCACGCGGCCCACCGCTGATCCGTCGACCGAGAACTCAGTGAGGTCGACGAAGCGCAAGCCGATCTGCTGCGCGAGCGCGGCGACCAGCTGGCTCTCGGTGAGGACTCCGCGGTCCACGAGCACGCGGCCGAGACTGCGACCGAGGCGCTGGTGCTCGTCGTACGCCTCCATCAACTGATCGCGGGAAACCAGCCCACTATCGAGCAGGATGTCCCCGAGCTGCTTCATCCGTCTCCCTTGATTGCCGCGCGGCGAGGCGGTGCACCGTCGCGCTTGTTGCATCGGCGTGCCAGCGGCCCGCTTTAGGTCGCCGGGCGCCGCACGGCGAGAAGTTCAGCGGCAATGGCCAGCAACGCTCGCGCCCACGGATCCGACGCGTCGATGTCGAACTCGGAGTCGTCGGCGAAACCCAGGCGGACCAGTCGTTGCGGCGCGCGGCGTTCCGGCATCACGGCGACAGGAACGATCGTGTACGGCGAGCTGGGCACCGCATCGACGGACACAACGTCCGGCGCGACCGCGGCGAGGGCCGCCGCCGCATCTGCGGACAGGCCCGCTGCTATGGCGCGCAGTGCACCACTGTCGGCGTAGACAGGCTCATAGCCGGTCCCCCGCCCGGCGCGCTTGGGCGGTCGGCGTCGCATCCACATGCGGTGAGCGCCTACACGCTCGCGGCTTGCGTGTCGATCTGGTCGACGACGGCATAGAGGAGTGCGAGGAGCACGCTCTTCACGGATTCGCGATCGGTGGCATCGCACGGCAGCACGGGCACGTCCCGGTCGAGCTGCAGCCGCTCACGGACGCGCTGTTCTTCAGCGGGGTCAAGGCCTTCGACGCGGTTGAGCGCGACGACGAACGGCACCTTCGCCATCCGGCGGAAAGCGGCCAGGATCCCGACGGACTCCTCGAGCGAGTCCTCGCGGGTCGCGTCGAGAAGGAGGATGTAGCCGAGCATGCCCTCGCCGAGGATCTCCCACATGAAGTCGAAGCGGTCCTGGCCGGGCGTGCCGAAGAGGTAGAGAACGAGGTCGCGATCGATGGTGATGCGACCGAAGTCCATCGCGACCGTCGTCTCGCTCTTACGCGAGCGCGTGTGGTCGGTGATGTCCTTCTCCGTGGACAGCACGGTGATCTCGCTGATCGTCCGGATCAAAGTCGTCTTGCCCGCCGCGAACGGGCCAGTCACAACAATCTTGACTGCCTGTCCACTCGTGCGACGACGTGGCTTCATGGTCATCTCAGAGCCCCCTCACGCCGGCGATCAGACGAAGCAACAAACTCTTGTTCACGCTCGGATCCCGTTCGATGGAGGTGGCGGGTGCGGTAGCCGCTGCGGTGGCCGCCGAGCCGACGACGGCGCCGACGCCGGACGACGAGCCCTGCCCCCCAACAACATCTTCGGGGAAGTCCGGGCGTCGTCGCGGGACAACGATGTCCGGGCGAGTGGGTGTGACGTTGCGCTCGTCGGGCGGGATGGACGCCACGGACGGCGACGTACTGATCGACTCGGCGGCGCGTTGCATGGGAGCAGTTGCCTGCGGCACGAAGGACCGGGAGGCCGCGTCGGCAAGCTCGCGCGCCGATTCGACCACCGGGTGTGCGACAGGGTCTGGCACGGACGCGATGGGCGCGCGCGAGACCGGTGCCGGCGGGGGTGGCGGCGACGCGGAGGCGAAGGCGGACTCCAGCGGCCCCAGCAACGCGAGGTGGCGCATGAGCCGGCCGGCCGCATCCCCATCGGAGGCGGACGCGAGCACGAGCAACCCTCGCTCGACGAGGGCAGCGAGTGAGGCGACGAGCGCGTACTCCCCCTTGCCCGTAACGGAAACCAGCTCGTTCACCGAACGGCGACCGTCGATGAGGCCGAGCAGTCGCCACTCGTCGCGCGAGA
>JAVEEB010000397.1 GCA_030840665.1 Frankiaceae bacterium
CGCTCGAGGCGTTGTTCTGGGCGGGGGAGATAACGTCGGCCGGCCGCACGCAGCAGTTCGAGCGCCGGTACGACGTCCCGCACCGCGTTCTGCCCCGCGAGGTCTGGAGCGCGCCGACGCCGCCGGACGACGAGGCGTTCGCGGGGCTGATCGCGATCGGCGCCCGCGCACATGGCGTCGCCACCGAGAGCGAGCTGCGGGACTACTTCCGGCTGTCGGCGGCGGACGCGCGGGTCGGCATCGCGGCGTGCGTCGAGTCAGGTGAGCTGTTGCCCGTCGCGATCGAGGGTGTCGCCCGGCCGGCTTACCTCTGGCACGCCGCCCGCGCCCCGCGCCGCGTCGACGCCGCCGCCCTGCTGGCCCCATTCGATCCGCTCATCTGGGAACGGTCGCGGGTCGAGACCCTTTTCGGCATGCGGTACCGCATCGAGATCTATGTCCCGGAAGCCCAACGGGTGCACGGATATTACGTGCTTCCTTTCCTGTACGGGGACCAGCTCGTGGCAAGGGTGGACCTCAAGGCCGACCGCGCCGGGTCGGTGCTCCGGGTGCGCAGTGCGTGGGCCGAACCGGGCTGCCCGCCCGAGGCAGCAGAGGCGCTGTGCGCGCATCTGCGGCGGATGGCGACCTGGCTCGGCCTCGCCGATGTGGTGGTCGAACCGAGGGGGGATCTGGCCCCCGCGCTGGCCGGATAACGGCGTCGCGCCGGGGGTAGCGTGGCGTTATGCCTGATTCTGCGCAGACCGTGTCGCCCGCAGTCACCGTCTTCCAGAGTGCCCGCGTCGACGAGGCGGAGCTGGCGCGCCGGTTGGCCGCGCTGTCCCTCGAGCAGAAGGTGCACCTGCTCACCGGGCAGGATTGGTGGGCGATGCACATGGAGCCCGCCATCGGCCTCGGCCGGCTCGTCATGTCGGACGGCCCCGCCGGCGTGCGCGGCGAGTTGTGGGACGAGCGCGACCCGTCCGCCAACGTCCCCTCGGCCACCGCACTGGCGGCCACGTGGGACGAGGACCGCGTGCAGCGGATAGGGCGGTTGCTCGCGGGGGAGGCGAGGCGCAAAGGCGTCGACGTGCTGCTTGCCCCGACGGTCAACCTGCACCGCACCCCGTATGGCGGACGCCACTTCGAGTGTTTCAGCGAGGACCCGCTCCTCACGGGCCGCATCGGCGCCGCGTACGTCCGGGGGGTGCAGTCCGGCGGCGTCGCGGCCACGGTCAAGCACTTCGTCGGGAACGAGACGGAGACGCAGCGGTTCACCTACAACGCGATCATCGACGAGCGCACTCTTGTCGAGCTCTACATCGCCCCGTTCGACGCCATCGTCAACGGCGCCGGCGCATGGGCCGTCATGGCGGCGTACAACTCCGTCAACGGCCACACGATGACCGAGCATCCGATGCTCGCCGCCGTCCTGCACACGTGGGGTTACGACGGCATCGTCGTGTCCGACTGGTACGCGGCGCGTGACACCGTCAGAGCCGGCAATGCCGCGCTGGACGTTGCGATGCCCGGCCCGCCCGGGCCGTTCGGGGATGCGCTCGTGGCGGCGGTCCGCGACGGTCGCGTGAGCGAGTCGGCGGTCGACGACAAGGCCTTGCGCTACCTGCGGCTGGCGGCTCGTGTCGGTCGCCTCAACGGCTTTCCCCCTGTCACTGCTATCGAATTGCCACAGAGCGACGAACAGGTGGCCGCCGAACTGCGGTCCACCGCGGCGGCCGGTTTCGTGTTGGTGCGCAACGAAGGCGCCGTCTTGCCGCTGCGACGTGAGGAGCTGCGCCGCGTCGCCGTGATCGGGCCCAACGCCGAGGTCGCGCGCACACTGGGCGGCGGGTCAGCCACGGTGTTCCCGCCGTACACGATCTCGCCGGTCGACGGCCTGCGCGCCGCCCTCGGTGCCGACGTCGAGATCGGCGTCGCGGTCGGGGTGACGACGCACACGCGGTTGCAGCCGGCAATGGCGCGTGACATGACGGATCCCGCCTCCGGCGAGCCGGGGCTCGAAGTCCGTTTCCTGGCCGCTGATGGCGCTGTCCTCGGCACTGAGCACCGCAGTTCCGGCGCCCTGTTCTGGACGGGCAACTTCGGCGGGGACGTGCCGGTGACCGATGTCGCGACCGTGGAGGTGCGGGGCCGGCTGCGCGCCGTCCGCGCCGGCGAGTGGACTGTCGGCGTGCAGGGTCTCGGCGCCTATGTCGTGTCCGTGAACGACGAACAGGTGATCGACGCGATCCTGCTTCCCCCCGAGGGAACGCCGATCATCGAGGCAGGGATGCACCCGCCCAGCGTGGTCACGCGCCTCGAATTGGCGGAAGGCGACGAGCGGGACATCACGGCGCGGCATGCCGTTGCCGACGGCACGAGCATCGTCGGGCTCACGTTCTGCGTGCAGGAGCCGCAGCGCGAGGCTGCCGACGACCTCGAGGCGGCCGTGGCGCTTGCGCGCGACGCCGATGTCGCCATCGTCGTCGTCGGCACGACCGCGGAAGTGGAGAGCGAGGGGTTCGACCGGGATTCGCTAGCCCTGCCTGGAGATCAGGACGAGTTGGTACGACGGGTTGTCGCGGCGAATCCGCGAACGATCGTCGTCGTCAACGCGGGTGCCCCGGTGCTCATGCCGTGGGCAGACGACGTTCCGGCGGTCTTGCTGACGTGGTTTTCCGGCCAGGAGTACGGCAACGCGCTCGCAGATGTCCTGCTCGGTCTCGTCGAGCCGGGCGGTCGGCTGCCGACGACGTGGCCGGCGGTGGAGGGACCGTTGCTCCCCGCGTGTACTCCGGTTGATGGCCGTCTCGTGTACGGCGAGGGACTGCACATCGGCTACCGCGCATACGAGAAGGGCGGCGTCGAACCGCGGTACTGGTTCGGTCATGGCCTCGGCTACACCGACTGGGAGTACGCCGCCTTCACTGCCATGGGCAACGTGGCCGAAGGTGAGGATCTCGTTGTGCGGGCGGTGCTGCGCAACACGGGCACGCGGGCCGGCCGGGACGTGGTGCAGGTGTACGTCTCGCGGCCGCTGTCATCGGTCGAACGACCGGTGCGTTGGCTCGGCGGCTTCGGCAGCGTGACGGCCGCGGCAGGGCGCGATGCGATCGTCGACGTACGCATACCGGCGCGGGCCTTCCAGCACTATGACCCGCACACGCACTCGTGGAGGCTCGAGCCGGGCACGTTCACGGTGTCGGCGGGACGATCCGTGGCCGACCTGCGCGCGGAAGCGACCGTTGCCGTCGGTTAGTGCGTCAGCGGACGGTTGGTGTGCGGAGCGCAGCTGGCGTTGAGTGGTCGATCTGGTCCGCCGGCACCGGGCGCCCGTAGAGGAAGCCCTGGCCGAAGGAGCAGCCGAGCGAACGCAGGTATGCGTCCTGTGTCTCGGTCTCGATGCCTTCGGCGACGACGTCCATCCCCAGACTTATCGCCATCATGACAATGGCCCGCACCAGTTCGCCGCTCTTCACGTCCTGCTCGATGCGGACAACGAAGGAGCGGTCGATCTTCAACGCCGCAATGGGAAAGCGGTGCAGCACTTCCAGTGACGAGTAGCCGGTGCCGAAGTCATCGACGTCGAGGGCGACTCCTAGTCGGGCGATGTCCTGCAGCATGCGTTCCGCCGGGCCCGGCTTGTGCATCACCACACCTTCGGTGATCTCGAGGCGGAGACCGACGGGGCTCAGCGAATGCACGGCAAGAACCTCGCGCACCTGTTCCACCAGGTCGCCGTGCCAGAACTGGCGGTTGGAGATGTTGACGCTCACGGCCACATCGTGGCCCTCCCTCCGCCAGGCAGCCACCTGCGCGGCAGCGGTGGCCAGGACCCATCTGCCGATCGGCACGATGAGCCCCGTTTCCTCGGCGAGCGGAAGGAACTCCGCTGGAGAAACCAGCCCCCGTTCGGGGCTTTGCCAACGGATCAGCGCCTCGTAAGCCGCCACGCGGCCGTCGCCGAGGCGCACGATGGGCTGATAGTGCAGGACGAACTCGCCCCGGTCGATCGCTCCGCGCAGGTCGGTCTCCAGCCTCAGCCGGCGGACGGCCCGTTCGTGCATGGCGATGTCGAAGACGACGTGCTGGCCGTGGCCGGAGCCCTTCGCCCGGTACATCGCGATATCGGCGTCGCGCAGCACGTCCTCGGCACTGTTGTAGCCCGTGCCACTGGCGGCGATGCCGATGCCTGCCGAGACGACGACCTGGTGTCCATCCAGCGTGAAGGGCGCGGACAGTTCCGCCTGCAGGCGTGCAGCGACAAGGGTGATGTCCGCCGTCCGCTTGACGTCGTTGAGGAGCACCGCGAACTCGTCGCCGCCGAAACGGGCCGCCGTGTCATTGGTTCGCAATGACAGTTGCAAGCGCTTCGCGATCCCAATGAGCAACTCGTTCCCGGCAAGGTGACCGAGCGAGTCGTTGACGACCTTGAACCCGTCGAGATCGAGGAACAGCACTGCAAACTGGTAGTCGGGCCTGCGTTTCGCCAACTCGACCGCGCGATCGAGGCGCTCCAGAAACAGAGCCCGGTTCGGCAGGCCGGTCAAGTTGTCGTACAAAGCGTCGTGGCGCAACCGGGTCTCGAGTTCCACGCGATCGGTGACGTCCGTCAGCGAGCCGACCATGCGTGTCACGGGTCCGCCGGGAACGTTGACGACCAAGCCGCGGCACAGCATCCAGCTGTAGGTGCCGTCGGCCCGCTGCATGCGGCACTCGTGTTCCCACGGTGTGGTCGGGTCGCCGCGGTGTCGTTCCAGCGCCTGCTCGAACTGCGCCCGATCGTCGACATGGACGCGCGAGAACCACTCGGCCGGGTCGTCGGTGATCGCGTCCTCGGCGTAGCCCAGCAACGCCTTCCAGCGGGGGGAGTAGTAGATCGTCCCCGTCTGGAAATCCCAGTCCCACAAGCCGTCGTTGGCTGCGCGCGCCGCCAGGGCGTACCGCTGCTCGGAGACGCCGATGTCGGTCACGAGCTGGCGTTCCCGTTGGTAGGAGGAGGCGAGATCTTCCCGTTGTCGGCGCAATGAATGCAGGACGGCTTCGTGATCGAGGGCGACGGACAGCAGCCCAGCCCAGAGGTTGAACGTCTCGCGACCCTGGGCGAATTGCACCTCGAGGGGCCCGACGACGGCGAGGATGCCCCAGTCGCTGCTGCGCGCATTCACTGG
>JAVEEB010000414.1 GCA_030840665.1 Frankiaceae bacterium
CACGGTCATCGTGCGCTTGTGGATCATCGGCGGGCTTGCTGTGGCGTTCGGCCTCGGGCTGTTCTATGCGGAGTTCATCGGCGGCGGAGGGTTATGACCGCCCCGGAGTGGCTTGCATCGGCAGACCGCGACAGCCTTTGGTCGACGCTGGCCGTGACCGTCGCCGGGACGGGAATCTCGGGGGCGTCGGCCGTGCGCGCGCTGCGGTCGCTGGGCGCGTCGGTGACCGCGGTCGATGCCGCCGTCGACGAGGCCGGTCGCCAGCGGGCGGCTGAGCTGCAGGCCCTGGGGGCGACCGTGGTCCTGGGGCCGGCCGCCAGCATCACGCTGCCGCCCGGCACCCAATTGATCGTCACATCACCCGGCTGGCGGCCCGACTCGCATCTCCTGGCCGCGGCCCGGGCCGCTGGGATCCCCGTCTGGGGGGACGTCGAGCTCGCCTGGCGACTGCGCGGACCCGGCGCGGCGCCCTGGCTCGCGATCACGGGGACCAACGGCAAGACCACGACGGTGGGCATGCTGGCCGCGATGCTGGCCGCGGATGGCCGCCGTGTCGCCGCCGTCGGCAATGTCGGGGCGCCGATCCTGGACGCGGTGCTCGCCGAGGATCCGTACGACGTGCTCGCCGTCGAGCTGTCGAGCTTCCAGCTGCACTGGGCGCCCTCGCTGGCGCCGCACGCCGGCGCCGTGCTCAACATCGCCCCCGATCACCTCGACTGGCACGGCAACTTCGAGGCGTACGCGGAAGACAAAGCAGCGATCTGGCACGGCAACTCGGTGGCGATCGGCAACGCCGACGACAGCGCCACCGTCGGCCGGCTCGCCCGCGTCGACGCGCGGCGGGTCACGTTCACGCTCTCCGAACCCGCCGGTGGTCAGTTGGGTGTGCAGGACGGTTGGCTCGTCGACCGCGCGTTCTCCGACCAGCCGCGCCAGCTCGCGGTCGCGACGCGGTTGCGACCGGCGGGCGCCCACAACGCGGCGAACGCTCTCGCCGCGGCCGCACTGGCGCTCACCGTGGACACGCGCCCCGAGGCGATCGCGGCGGGCTTGGCCGCGTACCGACCCGACGGACACCGCAACGAGCTGGTCGCACGGCTGGACGAGGTCAGCTGGGTGGACGACTCGAAGGCGACGAACCCGCATGCGGCGGCGGCGTCGTTGGCCTCCTACGACTCGATCGTCTGGATCGCCGGCGGGCTCAACAAGGGACTCGACTTCGACGAGCTCGTGCGGATGGCGGCGCCCCGGCTCCGCGCAGCCGTCGTGCTGGGCGAGTGCCGGCGCCACATTGCCGAGGCGCTCGCGCGACACGCACCGGATGTCCCCGTCGTCGACATCGGGTCAACGGAAACTACTGGCATGGTTGTCGCCGTCCAGGAAGCCGCCGCGCTCGCGCGCCGCGGCGACACAGTCCTGCTGGCGCCCGCCGCGGCCTCGATGGACATGTTCCGTGACTACAAGCACCGAGGGGATGTCTTCGCCGAAGCGGTGCGTGCTCTGGCAGGTCGCGGATGACCGCGGCCGCCGCAACGACGCCCGCCGCCACGACCCCCGCCGCGCCGGCCCGGGTGCGCTCCCGCGGCCGCATCGCGCGGCTGCTCGACTCGCCGCTCGCGTCGTACCACCTGGTGACAGGCGTGACCGCCTTGCTCCTGGCGTTCGGCCTGATGATGGTGCTGTCCGCGTCCGCCGTCACCGCACTCCACAAGAACGGGTCGGCGTTCTTCGTCTTCGACAACCAGGTCCGCTGGGCGGCGATCGGGATCGTCGTCTTCCTCGCCGCGCGGCGATTGCCGGTCCGGTTCTTCCGCGTCGTCGGTTATCCGGCGCGGCTGGGGTCGCTGGCCCTCATGATCGTGGTGCCCTTCGTCGGCAAGCAGGTGTCCGGCGCGACGCGGTGGATCGACTTCGGGCCTCTGCAGGTGCAGCCGAGTGAGCTGATGAAGCTCTCCTTGCTGCTGTGGGGCGCGGATCTCCTTGCCCGCAAGGAGAAGTTGATGCACCAGGCGAAACACATCCTGGTGCCGTTCCTGCCGGTCGTCGTCATGGCGACGGTGCTCACGCTGGCCCAGAAGGACCTCGGGACGACGCTGATCCTGGCCATCGTCTCGTGGTCGCTCCTCTGGACGGTCGGCACGCCCGCGCGGGTGCTCGCCACCGTCGGCACCATCGGCGTCACGGCCGTGGCGCTGCTCGCCGTGCTCGAGCCGTACCGCTTCGACCGCGTCGCCTACTGGTGGCACCCGGAGGCGGACGTCACCGGCAAGTCCTACCAGTACCTGCAGGGTCTGGCCGGCCTCGCGTCCGGCGGCTGGTTCGGCTTCGGCCTCGGGCAGAGCCGGCAGAAGTGGGGCTACGTACCCAATCAGGACACGGACTTCATCTTCTCGATCATCGGCGAGGAGCTGGGCCTCCTCGGCACCCTGCTGGTCGTGGCGCTGTTCACCTTGCTCGCCTACACCGGCGTCCGGGTGGCCCGCCGCGCGGAGGACCCGTTCAGTCGGCTCGCCGCATCAGGGGTCACGGCGTGGATGGTCGGGCAGGCCGTCATCAACATGGCTGCTGTCGTCGGTCTCGTCCCCATCACGGGCATCCCACTGCCGCTGATCTCCTTTGGTGGCACGTCGTTGATCGTCAACCTGTTCGCTCTCGGGATGCTGGCGTCCATCGCGCGTCGCGAGCCGGGCGCGCCCGAGATCTGGGCAGGGCGTCGCCGGCTGCGGTCCCTGATCCGGCGCCGCCCGGCCGCCTCGTGAGCGTGCATGTCGTCCTCGCGGGCGGCGGCACCGCGGGACACGTCGAGCCCGCGCTGGCAACGGCCGACGCGCTGCGCCGGCTGGATCCCGACGTCACAGTCACCTTCTTGGGCACGTCCAGCGGCCTCGAGGCCCGGTTGGTCCCCGAGCGCGGCGGTCACCTCGTGCTGATCCCGCGGGTCCCGCTGCCCAGGCGGCCAACGCCGGACATTCTCAAAGTGCCGTTCCGGCTCCGCGGTGCCGTTCGGGAGGTGGAACGGTTGCTCGAGGACGCCCAGGCTGACGTCGTGGTCGGCTTCGGCGGTTATGTCGCCATGCCGGCCTACCTCGCCGCCCGGGCGGCGCGCATCCCGATCGTCGTCCACGAGTCGAACGCCCGCCCCGGGCTCGCCAACCGCATCGGTGCGCGCTTCGCGGCGGCTGTTGCCGCCGGGTACCCCGACTCCGGGCTCACGGGCGCCCGCCACCTCGGTACGCCGCTGCGGACGTCGATCACCTCCCTCGACCGGGCCGCCGGCCGCGCGGGCGCGTGCGAGTCCTTCGGCCTGGACCCGGCGCGGCGCACCGTCCTGATCTTCGGCGGCTCGCAGGGTGCCCGTTCGATCAACAGGGCCGCCGTGGCGGCGGCCGGTGCGCTCGTCGGCGCCGGCGTCCAGGTGCTGCACGCCACCGGCGCCGATCACGCCGACGACATCCGGGAGGCGGTCGGCGACGCCAGTTCGTCGTACAAGGTGCTGCCCTATATCGACCGGATGGACCTCGCCTATGCAGCTGCCGACCTCGCGGTGTGCCGCGCCGGTGCGATGACCTGCACCGAGCTTGCCGCCGTCGGCCTGCCCGCGCTCTACGTCCCGCTGCCGCACGGCAACGGCGAGCAGCGCCTCAACGCGCTGCCCGTCGTCGAGGCCGGCGGCGGGCTGATCATGGCGGACGCGGACCTGACCGGGGACTCGCTCGCCGGCCGGCTGCTCCCGCTGCTGGAGGACCCGACCCGCCTCGACGCCATGGCGGCCGCGGCGGCGCGCTTCGGGCGCCGGGACGGCGACACCGCGCTGGCGCAGCTGATTCTCGACACCGCCGGGAGCGAACGATGACCGCCGAGGAAATCCCCGCCGCGTCCGAGCTGGGGCGCGTGCACTTCATCGGGGTCGGCGGCGTGGGGATGAGCGGCATCGCGCGCATCCTGCTCGCGCGCGGCATGACCGTCTCCGGCAGCGACGCCAAGGACTCCGTCACGCTGGCCGAGCTGCGGATGCGCGGCGCCACGATCTGGGCTGGTCACGACGCTGCCAATGTCGGCGAGGTCGACACCGTCGTCGTGTCCAGTGCCGTCCGCGAATCGAACCCCGAGCTGTCGGAGGCTCGCCGGCGTGGCCTGCGCGTCATGCGGCGCGGCGCGGCGCTCGCCTCCCTCATGGCGGATCGCACCGGAGTTGCGATCGCCGGCACGCACGGCAAGACGACGACGACGTCGATGCTGACGGTGGCTGCACAGGCCGCTCGCGTCGACCCGTCGTTCGCGATCGGCGCGGACCTCAACGAGCCGGGCTCCAACGCGCATCACGGCTCGGGGTCGCTGTTCATCGCCGAGGCCGACGAGTCGGACGAGTCGTTCCTGCTCCTCACGCCGTCGGTCGCGATCGTGACGAACGTGGAGGCCGACCACCTCGACCACTACGGCGACCTGGCGGCGGTCGACGCGGCGTTCGTGCGGTTCGCGGACGGGCTGCCGGCAGACGGCGTGCTGGTGGCCTGTGCCGACGACGAGGGGTCACTGCGACTCGCCCTCGGGCAACGTGAAAAGGGCCGAAAAGTCTTTCTGTACGGCGAATCGCCGGCTGCCGACATGCGTATCGGCGACCTCGTCCTCGACGGTTCCGGGTCACGGTTCGACGCCGTCGTCGACGGCGAGTCGCTGGGTGCGGTGGTCCTCACCGTGCCCGGCCGCCACAACGCGCTCAACGCCGGGGGAGCGTTGGCCGCCGCCCTGACGCTCGGGCTCCCCTTCGCCGATGTGGCGTCCGGGTTGTGCGGCTTCGGTGGGGCGCGCCGGCGGTTCGAGCTCAAGGGCGTCGTGCGCGGCGTGCGCGTCTTCGACGACTACGCGCACCACCCGACGGAGGTCCGGGCCGCGCTGTCGGCGGCGCGCGAAGTGGCCGGGGGCGGTCGGGTCATCGTCGCGTTCCAACCGCATTTGTACAGCCGCACGGCCGCGTTCGCGGCGGAGTTCGGTGCCGCGCTGTCACTGGCGGACGACGTCGTCGTCATGGACGTGTACGCCGCCCGCGAAGACCCCATCCCGGGCGTGACGGGGCAGCTCGTCGCGGCCGCGGTCGAGCTCCCGGCGGAGCGCGTCGTCTTCGAACCGCGCTGGTCGGACACGCCGGGCGTGCTGGCGCAACGCGCCCGTTCTGGCGATGTCGTCCTCACGATCGGCGCCGGTGATGTCACGATGATCGGACCAGAAGTCCTTGAGCTGTTAGGGAATCAGCCGGTATGAGCGTCGTCACCGACGCGCGCCCGAAGCTCGCGGCACGGTCCGCGCAGCGGCGCAACCGCATGCTGCGGCGCATGTTGCCCCTCGTCGCCGGCGTCGTGCTGCTGGGGGTGTTGGTCTGGGCCGTGCTGTTCTCCAACCTGCTGGGCGTCCACAAGGTGGATGTCGTCGGCCTGCATCGGTTGACGGCCACAGAAGTTCTCGCCGCCGCGGCGATCCCTGACGGGCAGCCGCTCGCGCGGCTGGACCTCAACGCGGCCGCGAACCGTGTCGCGAAGCTGGCCCCGGTGGCGTCGGTCGTCGTCGAAAGGCGTTGGCCCCGCGCGGCTCGCGTCGTCGTGAGCGAACGCGTGCCGTTCGCCGTCGTCACCATCAACGGCGACCCGTGGCTCGTCGATCGCGCGGGGGTGCCCTTCGACAAGTCCGGTGCGGCGAAGAGCACGCTGCCGCACATCACGACCGCCCACGCCGGGGCCAACGACGCGTCGACCCAAGCGGGCCTCGACGTGCTGGCCGCGCTGCCGGCGGACATCGTGAGCCGAGTCAACCGCATCGACGTGCCGGGGCCGGAAGAGGTGACGCTGGCACTCGTCGGCGGCAAGACCGTCGTCTGGGGGAGCGCCCGGCAGAGCGCGCAGAAGGCGGCCGTCCTGGACGCAGTCCTCAAGCAGGACGGGAAAGTTTACGACGTCAGCACGCCGGACGTCGTCACCGTCCGTTGACGCGTGCCTCATGCCCGTTGCGGCTCGGCGCCGCGGCGTCGAGCGCCGCCGTAGCGGTCAGCCGGTGCCCTTGAGGCGTCGGCGCAGAGCGGGCAGATCCAGGTCAGCCATCAACGGATACTGGGGATCCATCGCGGTCAGCCGCTCGCACAACAGGTTGCCGACGGCCCAGTCGCGGTACCACTTGTTGTCCGCCGGGATGACGAACCACGGCGCCGCATCCGTGCTGGTGCGGCGGATGGCGGCGTCGTAGGCCGCCATGTATTCGTCCCACTTGGCGCGTTCGTCGAGGTCGCTTTCCTTGAACTTCCAGCGCTTCGTCGGGTCAGCCAGGCGATCGAGCATGCGCTGGCGCTGTTCGTCGTACGACACGTGCAGGAAGAGTTTCACGACGGCGACCCCGTCGTCCGTCGCCTCCTGCTCGAACTTGTTGATGTCCCGGTAGCGGCGGTCGATGACCTCGTCCGTGACCCACTTGTGCACCTTGACGATGCCGACGTCCTCGTAGTGCGAACGGTTGAACACGGAGATGCCGCCGGGCGTGGGAAGCAGCGGCCGGAAGCGCCACAGGAAGTGGTGCTTCTTCTCGACGTCGTTGGGTGCCTTGAACGCGGTGACTCGCAGCCCGGACGGGTTGAGCAGCGACACGACGTGCTTGACGAGGCCGTCCTTGCCGCACGCGTCCATCCCCTGCAGCACGACAAGGAGGCTGCGTTTGCG
>JAVEEB010000419.1 GCA_030840665.1 Frankiaceae bacterium
CGTACCCGAACTGGTTGCAGGTCGACCTGGGCTCGTCGCAGACCGTCGGGCGGGTTGTGCTCAAGCTCCCCACGACGTGGGGCGCCCGGACTCAGACGCTCAGTGTTCTGGGCAGCACCGACGGCTCGACGTGGACGACGCTGAAGGCTTCGGCGGCGTACGCGTTCAACCCGTCGGCGAACACGGTCACGATTACGTTCACCGGCGTCAGCGAGCGGTACGTGCGGGTCAGCATCACCGCGAACACCGGCGCGACCGGTGGTCAGGTGTCGGAGTTCGAGGTCTACTCCTCCTGATACGCAAGAGGTTCTGACGACAGTGGCCGGGCGGACAACCGCTCGGCCACTGCCGCGTTAAGGGAGCCCCTGACACGCTCCCGCTGAAGGCAGCCGCTATGGGATGCCTTCGAGGCGATGTGCCCAAGGAGACGCCCAGTGCGCCGTCCTCACCGCCTCAGACAGCCACGCGCGTTCGCCGCTGTCGAGTCGTGGGACGACGTTGCGGTAGTCCTCCTCATCCTTCGGCGTCGGTGCCTTCGCCTTCCACAGGAGCTGAATGCCAGGACTTATGCACCACGCCCGGCCGGACCACCACGCCGACTGACTCTCGGGGCGGGTCACGCGACCATCGCGAGCATATGTCCACATGCCCTCGGAAATCGGTTCCACGTTGAACTGGACCTGCCACGGGCCACCACCACGTTGGCGCGCCCAAAAGTTGCGCACGTCGTCTGGCACCTCGACATCGTCTGTGTTGAACAGCTGCCCACCGCGCGCCATCCAAATGTCCAAAGTCGGCCGAAGAGCTGCGTGCATGGCGGGCCATTCGAGGCGGCTGACGGTGACGTCGATGTCGGCATGCGTACGGGTTGTGAAACCGAGAAATTCGTCGAGGGCGTAGCCGCCGGAGAGCCACCACGTAACGGGAGCATCCGCGAGTAGCGTGACGACTTCGGCCACGGACAATGGCTCCCAACTGCCGCCCATGCGCGCTGATGCCGCCTCTCTGTTGCCCCTCGTGATCGACCGAACTGCCTCTTTCGCGTCAGCTCACCTTCAGGCCGTGCAGCCCGTCCGTCGACGACCAGACGAAGTAGCCGCCGGCCGAGGCGCCGACCCCCGCGAGCGTCCCGTCCGTGGGAGCCATCGCCTTGCGGGTCTCCGAACATGGCGTGGCCAGTCCCTGCGTCAAGAACTTCACCTTCTTGCCTTGAAAAGTGGGGGCGTACGCCCAATCCCACGTGGCATCGCTCGACAGACACCAGGCCGCCGTCTTCGTGTCGGGTGCCGAGATCTTGCCCGTGGCCAAGTCGAGGACCTTGGTGTGGCCCGCCGCGTCTGCCAGAGCGAAGACGTGCCCACTCACGCGCACCAGCCCGTTGGCGGACGCGATGCCCAGTGCGGCCGGCGCGTTGCCGAGCTTGGCCGACCATGTCGTCGCGCCGGTCACCGGGTTGAAGCCCTGCATCGTGACGTCAAGGCCCACGAATGTCGGGTTGCCCCCCGGATGGAAGGTCACCGTCCCCTTCACCAGGCAGCGAACGGGGATCGGTTTGCCGTTGTCCAGCAGGCCTTGCACGGGACATCCGTACACGCCCGGCTTCTTCCAGAGACGCTTTCCGGTGGCCGCGTCGACCCCGATCGTCTGTTCCTTGTCGAAGGTTGCGGTCTGCGCCGTCAGGTTGCGCTTCGCGGCGATCCACCCGACGTACACAGTCCCGTACGGGTCCCAATCCCAGCCCCCGTCCGAGCTCACCGCCGAGCCGAACAGCGTTGCGACGTTGGCCTTCCACACGATGCGGCCGGTCGTGTCGTCGATGTGTTCCACGTACTCCGGCGCGCGGCTGCCGGTGTCGGTGATGCCGGTGCCCAGGGCTCGCCCACCTTGCGTGGAGACGACCTTCTCGGCGCCGTTGGTGAGAGTCACGCGAAGGCGCGTCGCGTTCAGGCCGCTCGTGTACGCCGAGACACACAGCGCAAGTCGATCGGAACACAACCGCGGCATGTCGGCGAAGGAGTGCTGCTTCTTCGAGGACCAGAGCAGTTTCTTGGTGCTGACGTCGACCGCCTTCAGCGTCGCGAGGCCCAATCGCGCTTCTCCAACGGGTGCGTAGAAATAGACCGCATTGCCCTTGTGCGCAACCTCGAACGGTTCACCGGGGGTGTTGTGACTCGGCGTGGCAACGGCCGACCATGTCGTCGCGCCGTTCACCGGATTGAGAATGCGCAGGGTCAGGACGCCCGAATCTGCTGTGTACACAACGATTGCGTTGCCGACGGCGACCGGGGCCGTCACGGGATGGACTTTCGGCTGGGCCCAGCCTGCGGCGCGAACGGGCGGCGTGGCGCTTTTCGTCGGAGTGGCGGCCGGCTTCGGCTTGCTCGTCTTTCCCAGAATCTGCCAAGCCGCGTACCCACCGGCCGCGAGGAGCAGCGCCGCCATGGAGACGACCGCGATGCCTCGCGTGGTGAGTCGTTGCCGCGGCGGCGGTTCGGGTGCCCAGACGGGCTCGACCACGGGAGCCTGGCCCGTCCAGTGCGGATTCAGTTGGCCGGGCGTCCACGAAGGTGGCTGGTCGTCGCTGCTCACTGTGCCCCCACAGGGAAGGCCCCCTGGGTCACGGCCCCAGCCGGCGTGCGCCCATCATGCCTCAGACAAACTCGCGAATCGCGGCGAAACGCCCTCGGACAGTCGTGCCGTCCGCGGCGAGCCACCCCGTGTGCACCGACCCGAGGTCTTGGGCCTTCGCGTCCTCGCCCGCCCGCAAGCTGCGCACCAGCTCGATCGTCACGGTGTGGCCCGCCGGATCGCCGGCAACGCTCGCCTGCACGACAACACTGGTCGCCGTGCCCGCATCCTCGACGGCCGAGGACACCGGGACGATCTGGCCGCTGACAGCGCTTCCCGTGACGACGACGGACGGGTCGGGCGTGAAACTTTGGCTCTGTGCCTGCGGTTCCGCCGCCCCTTGCAGCAACGCGAGCAGCTGGGCCACGAGGACCGGGTCATGGACGCCGTTGTAGATCCAGCGCGTGCCCAGCACCCCGTGCTCGCTGTGCCCGACCAGCGCGGCCTCGGCGCCGGGCAGTGCCGCGCCTCGGTAGGTCAGCGGCACTTGGTAGTACGCCGCTTGGTCGCCCGACGTGTCGGCAACGACGAGGAACTCGATGCCGACCTCTCCGTCAGGGTCATCCAGCCGGAAACCGCCTGACCGGCTCAGATCAGGCGCTCCGCCGTTACCGGCATACCACGGCTGGTTCGGCAACCACGCCGTCAGCAGCTCGAGCTTCGTCGGCGTCATGGTCGTGCGGTGGACCTCAGCCATCAGCTGAACCCTTCGGGTGTTCGTACGTGGAGCGACAGGCGGTTCACCTGCCGCGGGCAGCCGCGACCTCATGCCGCGACGAGACACCCAGCTTGCGCAGGATGTTGCTCACGTGGACCGCCGCCGTCTTGGGCGAGATGAAGAGCCGTCGCGCGAGGTCCACGTTCGACATGCCGTCGGCCACCAGGTTCGCGACTTCCCGTTCGCGGGGGGTCAGGGGGTCGACGCCGCGGGCGGTCGCGGGCAGACCGAGGCGTTCACGGATGTCGTCGAGCTCGCCGACCCGCCAGCCACCCCAGCGGTCGAGCAGGTCAGCCGCGCAGCGCACGTAGGGAGCCGCCTCGGTTCGTCGGCCGAGGCGGTCGAGGACGCGGGCGGCGCCGACGTACGCGGTGCCCCGCGGCGCCGGGGGGAGCGCGGTCGATCCACCGGCGAGGACGTACCCACGCAACGCTGCTTCGTCGTCGCCGTCCATCTCGGCGAGTTGCGCCTCGGTCAGCAAGCGCCATTCGGGCCGGACCGCGGATCCCTCGAGAGTCTTGGCCAGCCGCCACACGTCTGCCCGGGGGAGACCGGCGTGGATCGCCGCGGCGAGCATGTCGTGCGCGAATGAGCCCGACTGTGCCCCCATGAACTCGACGACGGTGATGAGCTTTTCCAACGCGAGGGTCGCCCGGGCCAGGTCGCGGCGCCGGCACGCGATGTGAAAATCCAGGCCAGGAAGGTCGACTGAGGCCGCACCGGCGACGGCCGTCAACGTCCCCAGGATCGTTTCGGCCCGGTCGAGATCGCCGTCCTCGAGGCTGAGGCCGCCGGCGATCGGCAAGTAGTAGTTGTTGCCACGGGCAACGTGCAGGTAGTCGCCGTCGCGCCGGCGCCCATCGTCGATGGTCGTGATCGCGGCGGCGAGGTCACCCTCGTGGATCGCGAGGCGCGCCCTGCCGTGGTGATAGGCAGCGATGGCCAACGACTCGAAGCCGGCGCGCTCCGCGTTGCTGCGCATGTGCTCCAGCATCTCGGCCTGCTCTTCGTACGATGACGGCGGCAAGCTGTAAAGGAAACCGCGCCAGGCCCGCGCTGCCACGATCCAATCGCAGGCCGCTTCCGCCTCCGCCGCGATCCGCCGCAACAGCGCAGAGCCTTCCTCGAGCCCGTCGGCCGTCATGCAAAGCGCGAGGCCCTTCTCGAGAAGTGCGGTCAGTTGCAGGTGGACGTTGCCGAACTGGACGCCGAGCGCCGCGGCCCGCTCCGCCCACTCGATGGTCTCTTCGGTGCGGTCGCGGAAGCCGTACGAGAGGGCGAGCCCCACCATGGCGCGACCGCGTTCGATGCTGTCCGGCAGCTCGTCGGCGAGGGTGGCCAGCCGCGCGTGAAGGCGGCTGATGTCGTCGCTGTCGTCGCGCTCCCAGGCGATGCTGAGCAGCAGTGACAGCGGGCGGACCTCGTCTTCCAGCCTGGCCGCAACGGCATGCCACCGGCGCCCGTATTCGACGGCGTCGTCAAGGAGACGCGACCGCCAGGCGGCCCGCGTCGCCGTGGCGAGGAGCCACGCGTCGTCCGGGGCCTCCTCCAGACCCATCTCCGCCTGCTGGAGTGCCTGAAAGGGCGAGCCCGTCTCCAAAAACTTCCTGCTGGCCGAGCGCGCCGCCGCGACCATGTCGTCGTACCGGCCCGCCCCGCCGGCGTGCCGCGCGATGAGGGCATCGTCGCCGTTGGTGGCGAGCAGGGATTCGAGCGCCACCTCGTGAATGCGCCGGCGTTGACGGGCGAGGAGCTGACTGTCGATGGCTTCCCGAACGAGGGCGTGGCGGAAGTTGAACTCGTCGTCCCCGGCCTCCACCAACACGCCGCGGCCGACGAGGTCGCGCACCTGCCCGATGAGGGTGTCCTCGTCGTGCCCGGTGACGGTGGAGAGCAAGTCGAAGGCGACGCGATGCCCGAGAACGGCGGCCACCTCGGCAGTGCGCCGCGTGGCCGGGTCGAGGTCATCCATCTGCCGCAGCACCGCCTCCGCGAGGCTCCACGGCAAAGGCATACCGCCCAGCTCGTCCGCGCCGTCGACGCCGTTTGCTCGAGCAAGTTCTTCAAGGAAGAAAGGATTTCCTCCGGTACGACGTTGCACCGCGTCTGCCGTGCGGTAGCTGGGGGTTTGGCCCGTTGCGGCGGCAAGGAACGCGGCGGTCTCCGGCAGGGTCAGTGGCTCCACGCGCAGGTGAGCCAGGGAATTGCGCCGCTGCAACCGGCCGAGCGTGGCGGCCAGCGGCGACCGGGAGGTGATCTCATGCGGCCGGTAGGAACCGATGAGCAGCCGTTGCGTGTCGGGCAGGTCGGCGATTCTCTCGAACAGCGCGACGCTCTCCGGGTCGGCCCAATGCAGGTCATCGAACACGACGACGGTCGGGCCGGCGGCCAGCCGGCGGTGCACGAGGTCGACGGCCGCGTGCAGCCGCTCGACCTGGCTCCGCGACAGGTCCGTCACGATCGCCATGTCGGCCGCGTCGGCGGCGGGGTCCGCGCCGCCCTCGTCGCTCCCGTCCCGCTGGTCGCGGGCGAGTGCGTTGAGGAGCATTTCGAGCGGCCGGCCGAAGCCCGGCTCGGCCTGGCCGGCGAGGACCAACGTCTGCGAAGGGAGGGCGCCGAGGAGCTCGCTGATGATCCGCGTCTTGCCGATGCCGGCCTCACCCGCGAGGAGGGCGACCTGCGGCAGCGGGTCCGCGGCGAGGCGCGTCAACAGGCGCAACTCCATGTCGCGCCCGATCATCATCGAACTGGTCGCGTCCCGTCTGAACCGCACGCCGTCACACTAGCTCCGCACGAGTGGACGTCGCACCTCGATAGATGACCGCTCCGGAGCCTGAGCCGCCGGCACGGAGACGGACTGCGTTGCGGTGGCCTGCGGCGCACGGCGGAGTCCCGCGACCACGGCCAGCCGCGAGAGACGCGCGAAGCGACGCGTGTGCCAGCGACCTGAGGCGGCCAGCATGTCGTTGCGGTGCTGGGCGCCCAGTTCTTGTGCCATTGCGATGGGAAGCATCATCACGAACCCCTTTTTGAAGATGTCCTCATCCTCTGCGGGGGCGGCGACAATTCCATGAGTCGCGCATACGTATCTTCGCGGCCGCTGCAGTACCTAGACCGCCTATGCGCTGTCTAGGTACTGGGGCGCCCAGGCGTGCTGCCTCACTCGTAGCTGTGGGCGTCGTCCGGGTACGTGCCGGCGTTGACGTCAGCGGCGAAGGCACGCGCCGCCGCCTCCAGCTGGGCGGCCAGCTCGGCGTACACCTTCACGAACTTCGCACGCGAGACGGACAGGCCCGCCATGTCCGTCCAGACCAGGACCTGTGCGTCGCAGTCGGCGCCGGCGCCGATGCCGATCGTGGGGATCGCGAGCTCCTTGGTGAGCTCGCCGGCGAGGGTGGCCGGCACCAGCTCGAGGACGACGGCGAAGGCGCCCGCGTCCTGGAC
>JAVEEB010000027.1 GCA_030840665.1 Frankiaceae bacterium
CTCGCAGCAGCCCTCGAGGCCGATACGGCCGCAGGCAGGATCACTGCCGTCTTCTTCTGCGACCTCGACCGCCTGAAGCTGGTCAACGACGCGCACGGACACGCCGTCGGCGACGCGTACATCCGTGAGGTCGCGGACCGCATTCGCCGCACGGTCCGCACGGACGACACGGTCGGCAGATTGAGTGGGGACGAGTTCGTCGTCGTGATGCCGGGCATCCGCAGCACTGCAGAATCCATCGGCCTGGCCGGTCGCGTCATCGACGCCGTCCGCCAGCCCGTTCGCCTCGGCGGATCGCTGTTCAACCCATCGGTGTCCGTCGGCATCGCGCACAGCCATGGGACGGGCACGACTGCCGACGAGCTTCTCGCGCAGGCCGACACGGCGATGTACAACGCGAAGAGCCAGCAGCGCGGGTCCTGGCACGTGTTCGACGAGGCGATCCGGTCGTCCGCGGTGGCGCAGCTGCAACTGCGGTCCGAGGTCGTGACCGCGATCAAGCGCGGCGAGCTGGTCCTGCACTATCAGCCGATCGTCCGACTGTCCGACGGGCAGACGATCGCGCACGAGGCGTTGCTCCGCTGGCAGCACCCCAGCCGTGGGCTCCTGGCCCCCTCGGAATTCCTCGACGTCATCCTCGACAGCGAGTACGAAACCCCGGTCACGGACTGGGTCCTGCGGCAGGCCTGCCAGGACGCGAGCCGGCGACCTCCGGGGCTGCGGCGAGTCAGCGTCAATGTCAGCTCCGTGCAGGTGGGCCGTACCGACCTAGGGGCCCATGTCCTCGCCTGCCTGCGCGAGAGCGGCCTGCAGCCTGACGACCTCGTCCTGGAGCTGACCGAGGACCGGCTGCTGTCACGCGCCGACGGCGAGGAATTGCTGGGCCGCCTTCGGGACATCGGCCTGTCGATCGCGGTCGACGACTTCGGGACCGGATACGCCGGATTGCAATACCTGCAACGCTTTCCCGCCATCAACATGATCAAGCTGGACCGCAGCTTCCTGACGGGGATCGGCACGAACGGCGTCAGCGAGCACATCGTGCGCGGGATCGTCGACATCGCGCGCGGCTGCGGCCTCATGCTGGTGACCGAAGGCGTCGAGACGGCAGCGCAGGCCGAGTTCGTGACGCGCATCGGTGTCGAGGCCGCCCAGGGCCACTTCTTCGGCAAGCCGCGGCCGGCCGACCCGGTCTGCGAGTAGCGCGACCGCGGTCAGGGTTCGACGCAGCTACACGTCGATGCGGGCCCCCGTCGCGGAGTCGAAGAGGTGGGCCTCGCCTTCCCGCACCCGCAAGAAGACCTTGTCGCCCTTGTCCGGGACCTTGCGCGCATCGATGCGCGCGACGATGTCCTGCAGGCCGCCGGCTTCGGCAGCTGCCGATCCGTACAGGTACGCGTCGGGACCGAGCTCTTCGACCACGTTGACGATGACGGGGAACCCGTCGGCCTCCGTCCCGAGTTCGAGGTGCTCCGGCCGGACGCCGACGGTCACGGTTGACGACCCCGTCGCCGTGATGGCGCTGAGCTGCGCATCCGTGAGTGGCACGGCCAGGCTGCCCACTGTCGCCCCATGGGCATCGACGTTGGCGCGGGCGATGTTCATGGCCGGCGACCCGATGAAGCCGGCGACGAACACATTGGCCGGCGCGTCGTACATGTCGCGCGGGGTCCCCACCTGCTGCAGCAGGCCGTCTTTGAGTACCGCGACCCTGTCTCCCATCGTCATCGCTTCCACCTGATCGTGCGTGACGTAGACAGTGGTGATGCCGAGTCGGCGCTGCAGCGACGCTATCTGCGTGCGGGTCTGGACGCGGAGTTTGGCGTCGAGGTTCGACAGCGGCTCATCCATCAGGAACACCTTCGGCTGCCGAACGATCGCGCGGCCCATGGCGACACGCTGGCGTTGCCCGCCGGACAGCGCTTTGGGTCTGCGGTCGAGGTAGTCGGTGAGGTCGAGCAGGTCCGCCGCCTCTCGTACCCTTCGTGCCCGTTCGTCTTTGGGCACGCCGGCGATCCGCAGGGCGAAGCCCATGTTCTCGCCGACGTTCATGTGGGGGTAGAGGGCGTAGTTCTGGAACACCATCGCGATGTCGCGCTCTTTCGGCGGGAGGTCGGTGACGTCGCGATCGCCGATCCACATCCGGCCGTCATCGATCTCCTCCAAGCCGGCCAGCATCCGCAATGACGTGCTCTTGCCGCAGCCCGAGGGACCCACGAGCACGAGGAACTCACCGTCCGCGATCTCGAGGTCGAGCTTGTCGACCGCCGGCCGCTCCGTGCCCGGGTAGATGCGCGACGCCTTGTCGAACGTGACACTTGCCATGGCGGGTGTTCCCCTTCTCCTGCTCTCCCCAATGCTGACGGACAACTCGACGGACCATGCGAAGGCGGCGCTCAGCCCTTGACGCCGCCCTCTGTCGCGCCGCGGACGAAGTGCCGCTGGAAAGCGAAGAACAGGACCGCGACCGGGATCGTCGTGAGCAGCGCCGCGCCCATCTTCAAGGGGAACTGGGACCCGGACCCGAGCTCGCCACTGGTCAGACTCGCGAGCCCTGTCACCAGAGTCTTGAGGCGGGGGCTCTGCGTCGTCACGAGGAAATGACTGAACTCGTTCCACGAGCCCTGGAAGCTCAGGATGGTCAACGTGATGAGGGCCGGTCGCGCCATCGGAAGGATGACGGACCAGAAAGTGCGGAAGGCGCCGGCGCCGTCGATCCGGGCCGC
>JAVEEB010000130.1 GCA_030840665.1 Frankiaceae bacterium
TGGGGCATCCACCGCCCGTCGCCCGACTACGACCAGCTCGAGAGCAAGACCGAGATGTTCGAGACGGGCATCAAGGTCATCGACCTGCTCGCGCCGTACGTCAAGGGCGGCAAGATCTGCCTGTTCGGTGGTGCCGGTGTCGGCAAGACCGTCCTGATCCAGGAGATGATCTACCGCGTCTCCAAGCAGTTCGGTGGCCGTTCGGTGTTCGCCGGCGTCGGCGAGCGCACCCGCGAGGGCAACGACCTCTTCCTCGAGATGACCGAGTCGGGCGTCATCGAGAAGACGGCCCTCGTCTTCGGTCAGATGGACGAGCCGCCGGGCACGCGACTGCGGGTCGCGCTTGCTGCGCTCACGATGGCGGAGTACTTCCGCGACGTGCAGGGCACCGACGTGCTCCTGTTCATCGACAACATCTTCCGCTTCACGCAGGCGGGTTCCGAGGTCTCGACGCTGCTCGGCCGCATGCCTTCTGCCGTCGGTTACCAGCCGACGCTGGCCGACGAGATGGGCGAGCTGCAGGAGCGCATCACGTCGACCCGCGGGCACTCCATCACGTCGATGCAGGCCATCTACGTCCCGGCCGACGACATCACCGACCCGGCGCCCCACACGGCGTTCGCCCACCTCGACGCTACGACCGTGCTCTCGCGGCCGATCTCGGAGAAGGGCATCTACCCGGCCGTCGACCCGCTCGACTCCACGTCGCGCATCCTCGACCCGCGGTACGTCGGCGAGGAGCACTACGCCGTCGCCCAGCGCGTGAAGGAAATCCTGCAGCGCTACCGCGACCTGCAGGACATCATCGCGATCCTCGGCATCGACGAGCTCAGCGAAGACGACCGCGTCCTCGTCGGGCGTGCGCGGCGCATCGAGCGCTTCCTGTCGCAGAATATGTTCGTGGCCGAGGCCTTCACCGGGCAGCCGGGATCGTTCGTCCCGGTCGCAGACACCCTGTCCTCGTTCAAGAAGTTGTGCGACGGCGAGTACGACCACCTCCCCGAGCAGGCGTTCTTCATGTGCGGCGGCATCGAGGATGTCGAGCGCAAGGCCAAGGAGCTCGGCCACTAACTTTTCGCGTGTAGGCAAAGCGCGCGCTCCGGCGCGCTCTTTGCCTACACGTCGGGCCGCGTCAGTCGCTCGTCAGCTGAAGAGCGGAAAGCGACTCGCCAACCCGCCGATGCGGAGCCGTTCGGCCGCCGTCAGCGCGGTGCGGCCGGTCGCGGCGAGCGCGTAGTGCTCGTCGTCCCAGGGCAAGGGCACCGGCTGGCCGAGGAGGCCGTCGAGGATGGTCCGGACATGTGCGAGGGCGACGGGGTCGGGCCGCGCTGCGTCGGGCACGGCGACCAGGAAATCCAAGTGGTGCAAGGTCGCCTCGACAGCAAGCGTGCTCAGCAGGTCCCTGGTCAGCAGCACGTGGCCCTGCGTCGCGACGGGAATCTCCGGACCTGACGCGGCGGCGGCATGGAGCACGGCGGCGGTGGTCTCCAGGTACAACTCGCGCAACGGCTCGAACTGGGTGAACATGCTGGCGCCGACGCGCGTGAACCGCAGCCCGTCGGCCGCCCCGATCGGCTCCGGTGCCCAGTCCTGCCAATAGGTGACGGCATCGCGGTCCGGCGGCTCGAGGCGCGGATTGTGCAGGGCGACGAGTGCGCGGCGTGCGTCACCGAGGTGGTGGTGCGTCAAGTCGCGGGCGGCCCAGCCTTCACAGCCGGTCGGCAGCCAGGAATCCGATTCGCCGAGGCCGCTGACGAGTTCTCGGAGTGGCCCGTACGAGGCGCGCAACACGGCGACGGTCGGGTCCGCGGAATGATTCTGCACAGTCCCTGAGTATGCCCGTGTGCAGCCGTATTCCGGCCCATCGGCAGCCCCGCGGGTTGCGCTGCCGCGTCAACTGCGCATGAATGGAATTGGTGACCGCGCCGCACCGGCGCCCGGAGGAAGGCTGATCAACATGCCCATCTGCGGGCACTTGGAGGCGGTCACGGCCGCGGCTCCGCGGGCCGACGGCTGCGAGGAATGCCTGGCCACCGGTGGCCGCTGGGTTCACCTGCGGATGTGCCGGACGTGTGGCCATGTCGGCTGCTGCGACAACTCGCCCGGCAAGCACGCGACCGGCCACTTCCACGCCACGACGCACCCCCTCATCCAGTCGTACGAACCGGGCGAGACCTGGTGGTGGTGCTACGTCGACGAGGCCGGGTTCGAAATGGCGGACGTCCGGTCGTACTCGCACCCGTGACGGCAATTGACAGTTCCTAGCGGGACGACAGCCGGGAGGACGACAGCATGAGCGACGACAGCATGAGCGACGACGTGATGAGCGACGACGTGATGAGCGACGAGGCGATCCTTCAGCGGGTCAAGTCGCTCGTCGACGAGGAGCACGCGATGCGTGAGTCCGGCGAGGCTCTCGACCCGCAACGCGTCGAGCGGCTCGAGGTGATGCTCGACCAGTGCTGGGACCTGCTCCGGCAGCGGCGGGCGCATCGGGAGTTCAAGGACGCCGACGTGCCCGATGCCTCCGTGCGCGACGCGGATCTCGTCGAGCATTACCAGCAGTGACAGGGTTTCCGACGACAGACAGCTGGCCCGAGCTGCGCCTGGCCGACTGGCAGGACACCCGCGACACCCTTCACATGTGGACGCAGATCGTCGGGAAGATCCGCCTCGCCGTCGAGCCGATGGTCAACCATTGGTGGCAGGTGCCGCTGTACGTCACGGCGACCGGGCTCACCACGTCCCTGATGCCACACCGGCGCGGCGGGTTCGAGATCGTCTTCGACTTTCGCCGTCACGTGCTGACTGTCACAACGGTGCGTGGTGAACGGCGCGAACTGCTGCTGCGGCCGCGCTCCGTTGCCGACTTGCACGCGGAGTTGTTCTCGGTCCTCGCGGACCTCGGCCTCGGCGACATCGCTATCTTCGGCCGGCCGGTGGAGGTCGACGTCGCGATCCCGTTTGCCGAGGACACGGTGCATGCGTCGTACGACCCGATCTTTGCCGAACGATTCTGGCGTTCCCTCGTCAGCGCGCATCGAGTGCTGACTCGCTTCCGCGCCGGCTTCGTCGGCAAGGTCAGCCCGGTGCATTTTTGGTGGGGGGCGTTCGACCTTGCGGTGACGCGGTTCAACGGAAAGCCCGCGCCGCGGCACCCCGGAGGCGTGCCGAACTGCGCAGACTGGGTGATGGAGACCGCGTACAGCCACGAAGCGATCAGCTGTGGCTACTGGCCCGGTGGCGCGGACGAGGGCGCCTTTTATTCGTACGCCTATCCGGCCCCGCCAGGGTTCGCCGAAGCGGCGATCAGGCCACCCGCCTTCTTCGACGCGACATTCAGGGAATTCCTGCTCCCGTACGCCGCCGTCCGGTCGGCACCTGACCCGGATGCGGCCGTCCTCGCGTTCCTGCAGTCGACGTACGAGAACGCAGCCGACTTGGCGGGCTGGGACCGGGCCAGCCTCGAACGGCCCGGCGTCGGGACTCCCGTCGGCTGACGCCGCGCCCGCGTGCAGCCGGCTATCGGCCCGCAGTGGGGTGGCTGCTGATCACGTCGTACGCAGGACTGTCCTCGCCCATCGCGGCGGCGAGCTCGCGCCACCGCAGCACCCGCGAGTGCACGTCGACGGCCTCCAAGGCCTCCTCGACCCGCTCCGCCATCGACAGCCACGCGGCCGTGCGGTCGGCGCCCGTCATCAGGCCGCCGCCGGCCGCGATCGCGATGACGTCCAGCGGGCGCCCGTCGGCGACGGCCAGTCCGACCGCGACCGTGCGCGCCGCCGGGTAGACCGCGCTGACCTCCGACGGATCCAGTGCGCCGCCGAGTGCCTCGGACAGCTCGACGAGCCGCGACGGCGGGATCGGTTCGCCGCGCAGGGCCCGGGCGGCCGCGTGGCCGGGGCGATCGACCGCAACGCTGATGGACGCGACGGCGTCCGCCGTGACGATGAGCAGGTCCGGCCCGGCCTCGCGCAGCACCGCCGCCCCTGCGGTGGGATGGACGGTCGCCACCGCCGCGGCCAGCAGCGGGTCGGCCACACCGGTGGCGACGTCGACGCCCCACAGGCACACACGCTGCACCGCTCGACCGACGCCCAACGCGTGCGCCAGCGACGCGAGGCCATTGGCCGCCGATTCCAGCGAAGCGACGACGTCGGCGAGAAGCGCCTCCTCGGCGTGCGGGCGCGAGAGGGTGTCGGCAAGATCAGGTCGTACCGCGGTCAGTCTGTCCAGAAGCGAGTCCACTCCACGGAGCGTAATCGCCGGGCCGCAGGCTTGACCCGCCGTCGGGCGCGCCGAGCGCCGCCGCTATTCTCGTGGCTACCCTCACGCGGAGGATTCCCCTTGTCTGACATGTATGTCGAGCTGGTCGCGGTCGAGCGACAGCTGTGGGCAGGCCAGGCTCTGCAGGTCTCCGCCCGCACGATCGATGGCGACATCGGCGTCCTGCCAGGGCACGCGCCGATCCTCGGAGTGCTCGCTGAAGGCGGCGTCGTTCGCATCAAGCGGGCCGAGGGCGACGAATTGGTCGCCGCGGTCCACGGCGGCTTCGTGTCCGTGACGTCCGATGTCGTGCGGGTGCTGGCCGAAAGCGCCGAGCTCGCCGACGAGATCGATGTGGCGAGAGCCAAGGCGGCGCTCGACCGCACGGCCCAGTCCGGGCCCGACGACGAAGAAGCTGTTGCGGCCCGGTTCCGCGCTGTGGCCCGCCTACGGGCCGTCGGCCAGCTGGCCTGAGGGTTCCGCCGTGGTGATGTCAGTCCTTGATGACGTCGGCATTGCCTTGCTCGTTGTTTTCCTGTTGTCCCTGGTCCTCATCGTCCGGCGCCTTGCACTCCGCCGTGGCGGCGCGGTCCTCGACCTGTGCGTACGCCCCCGCGGACCCGAGAGCCATTGGGTCCTCGGCCTGGCGCGCTACTCCGGCGAGACCCTCGAATGGTTCCGCATCCTGGGCATCTCTGCGCGGCCGAGTCGGTCCTTCCGGCGCGACGACATCAGCGTCGTCGGGCGGCGCACCCCGTCGCACGGCGAAGCAGCGAGCTTCGTCCACGGCGCGGTTGTCCTCGAATGCCTCGAGCGCGGCCACCGTCTTGACCTCGCCCTGCCGGCGACCGCGATGACCGGGTTCCAAGCATGGCTCGAGGCCCACACGCCGGGAGCCTCGGTCCCGAATCGATCCGATACGCCGGACGACACGCAGCCCGTCGACAGTCAACGCGGATAATTCAACGGGGATTGGATTTTTGGCCGTTCCTCCGGCCGTCAGATGTCGCTGGCGCCCGGCCGCCACAGGACGTCGTTGCCCGCATTGGCGGCCCTGGACAGGATGAACAGCAAGTCCGACAAGCGATTCAGGTACAGCGCCGGCACCGTGCTGGTCGCCTCCGGATCGGCCTCGAGCAGGGCCCACGCGCTGCGCTCCGCGCGCCGGCAAACGGTGCGCGCGACGTGCAGCAACGCCGCCCCCGCCGTGCCGCCGGGGAGCACGAAACTCGTCAGTGCGGGCAGGTCTTCGTTGAAGGTGTCGCAGTGGCGCTCCAGCCGGTCGACGTACGCCGCGGTGACCCGTAACCGCGTCTGCGCATCCGGCAGGGGCGTCGACAAGTCAGCGCCGACATCGAAAAGATCATTTTGTACGCCGTTCAGCACGGCCGAGATCTCGGAGGGGAGCCCGCCGAGCGCCACCGCCGTACCAATTGCTGCGTTCGTCTCGTCGACGTCGGCGTACGCGGTGATGCGCACTGACGTCTTGCGCACCCGGCCGCCGCCGCCCAGACCGGTCGTCCCGTCATCGCCCGTGCGTGTGTAGATCTTCGTGAGCCTGATGCCGCGAGCCGCCATGTGAGCGAGACTAACCCGCCCGGCCCCGTCCTCTACGATGCGTCGGTGGAACGCTTCCGGGTTGAGGGCGGCGCCCGACTGGCCGGCGAGGTTTCGGTCGCGGGCGCCAAGAACAGCGTGCTCAAGGTCATGGCCGCCGCGCTGTTGACCGAGGGCACCACGACGCTGCACAACGTGCCCGACATCGGCGACGTCCCGATCATGAGTGAGGTCCTCGGCGGGCTCGGCGCGAACGTCTCCGGCGCGGCGCCGTCCATCACGATCGACGTGCCGGCCGACCTCGGCGACGAGGCCGCCTACGAACACGTGCGGCGCATCCGTGGCTCGGTGTGCGTCCTCGGGCCGCTGCTGGCCCGTGTCGGTTCGGCGCGCGTCGCCCTGCCCGGCTGGGATGCGATCGGGTCCCGGGCGCTGGACCTGCACATCAGCGGCCTGACGAAGCTGGGCGCGGAGTTCGACAGCGAGCACGGTTACATCGTGGGGCGGGCCGCGCAGCTCACCGGTGCCTCGATCTGGCTCGACTTCCCCAGCGTCGGCGCGACGGAAAACATCCTGATGGCGGCCGTCCTGGCCAAGGGCACCACGCTCATCGACAACGCCGCCCGCGAGCCGGAGATCGTCGACCTCTGCGAGATGCTCCAGCAGATGGGCGCGCAGATCGACGGCGCCGGCTCATCGACCCTGGTCATCGACGGCGTCGACAGCCTGC
>JAVEEB010000137.1 GCA_030840665.1 Frankiaceae bacterium
GCCCGGTCCTCGAGGACGCGCCCCAGGCCGTCGTACGCCTCTCGCCGGTCCATGTCGCGTCCGACTGGACCCTCGACAGCCAGTAGGCCGGCAACGACAGCGTGGGCGCCACCGGAACTCCGGTCGCGCCCACGCCCTTTGTGCAGCGGGAACTGGTCGATCAGACGATGCGGGCCATCGCGACCAGCGTCTTGCGCGGACCGGTGAACGGCAGCCGCGCGTGGGAGCACAGCATGTTGTCGAGCATGATGATGTCGCCGGTGTCCCAGCGGTGCGCGCTGATGATCTTGTCGTACACCTCGAAGATGTGCGCGATGTCCTCGTCCGGGATGACGCTGCCGTCGCCGTAGTAGCAGTTGCGCGGCATGTCCTCCTCGGCCAGGAGTTCGCGGAGCGCGTCGCGGGTCGCGGGCGGCAAGGCGGCCGGGTGGTGCAGCAGGACCTGGTTGAAGAAGACCTTCTCGCCCGTGTCCGGGTGCGTCTTCACGCCGTCAGCGAACTGCGAGATGCGCAGCTGCTCGCCGCCCTTGAGCCATTCGTAGTCCGTGTCGGCCTCGCGGCACTTGGCCTCGACCTCGGCCTGGCTGTCGGTGCCGAAGAACTGCTGCCAGGGCACGTCGATGCCGGCAGCGAAGTTGCGCGTGTAGCGCAGGCCCAGGGTCTCGAACTTGTCGCGCACCGCCGGGTCGAGCTGCCGGTACGCCTCGCGGGTGTCGAGCACCGGGGTCTCCCCGCCGGTCTCGGCGTTGATGGCGCAGTTGAAGAAGATCCGCATGGGCCAGTGGGCCATGTGCGAGCTCTCGCAGTGGAAGAAGATCGTCTGGTCGGCCGGGTAGGGCGTCGAGCCGAAGATCTTCTCGCCGGCCGCCTCGCGGGGCAGGTCGCCGTAGTCGCCGTACAGGTCCTCGCCGGCGAGGGCGTTGGCCGTCGCCTCGAACAACTCGGCGTCGACGATGCCGAAGCCGCGGAAGTACAGCGAGCCGTACTGGTGGATCCATGCCTCGATCTGCTCGTTGTTGGCGCGCGCCCAAGCGGCCAGGTCGACTCCGGCGCGCGTGGGCTCAACGATCATCGGGAGCCGCTCGTGTTCGTCGAAGAACGTCGTGCGGACAAGGGAGTCACTCGCTGGCGCGGTCCGCTGCCGGGCACCACGGATGCCACCGAGACCGCTGGGTGCGGGAGGCGCGTCGGTCATTGGTTTCCCTCCTCGGGAATCTTGCTGGTGATGGATACCGGCACGGTCGAGTCGACCGCAACGGCAGCATATGAGCCCGGCCAGCAGTCCGACACGTCGTACAAGTGCCAGGCCCTTCCGGCGAGCGTGGGGCCGAGCTGCACGATCGACGCGGGCTGCGCCGGCTCGAGCGAAACCTCGAAGTCGTGGAGCGGCAGGCTCAGCCCGCCGCCGTGCGCCTTGAGCAGCGCCTCCTTCCGGGTCCAGCAACGAAGGAAAGCATCATCCCGCTGCTGGGCGGGCAGCGCGAGCAGTCGCGCCACCTCGCCGGGAGCAAAGAACCGCCGCGCGATGTCGACGCCGCCGAACCCCGGGCGCGGCAACTCGATGTCGACGCCGACCGCATCCGCCCCATCGGCGACGACGAACAGCGCGACGTCGGCGGAGTGGCTGGCGTTGAACTGCAGAGAGGTACCGGGGATGGACGGCTTTCCGGCCGGCCCGTACGCGAACTCAACCTCCGCCGCCCCGCAGCCAAGGCGCGCGCCGAGCAGCCGGCGGAGCTCGGCGCGCCCGCTCACGTACCGTCCCCTGTCGCGCGTGAACCGGAAGCGCGAGGACCTCGCACGCTCGTCGGCCGACAGCAGCTGCCCGTCCGCGGGTCGTACGACGTCGCTCAGCCGCACGGCGAGCACGTCGACCTGGGCGGCCGTGGCGAGGCTTGCCGTCGTCATGTCGCGGCCCCGTCGAGCTTGTCGAGGATGTCCTTGAGCTTGTGGCCGGCCTCCAACGCCCCCGGGCTTGTCACGAAGTGGGCGCGCACGTAATCCGGTCCCTGCAGCTCGATCGTCTCGACCTGGTCGGCGAGGTCGTCCCACTGCAGTCGCCGGTCGTGCGGCGGCACCTCACGCGTGTCCGTGATGACGGAGATGACGGCGCCGGGGTAACGCCCCGTGACGTACGCGTGGCTCGCCACGTGGTGCAGGGTGATCGGCTCGGCCAGGTGGGCCGGCAGCGGTTGCCCCGCCTCGACGTACTTGCGGGCGCTGCGCCACCACAATCGCCGGTGCAGGCGACGCCGCGACCGGACCGATTGGTAGTGCAGCCACATCTTGACGTCGGCGAGGCCCCGGATCGCGGCGGGCGGTGCGAGCCGCGCCTCGTCGATGTAGCCGAACGGCACCGCGTTGATCAGCGCCACGAAGTCGACGGTGTCGCCGCCCGCCTGCAGCTGGCGCGCCATTTCGTACGCGACCACTCCCCCGAAGCACGAGCCGAGGAGGCGATACGGGCCGGAGGGATAGAGGTCGCGAATCTCGGCGATGTACGCGGCTGCGATGTCCTCCATCAGGTGATGGACCCCGACGGTGCCGTTCAGCACCGGGCTCAGCAGGCCGTAGACGGGCCTCTCCGGGCCGAGGGCCGAGACGATCTGGCGGTAGCCGATGACGTCGCCGGTCACCTCGTGCACCACGAACACGGGTGGGCGCGTGCCCCGCGGCTGCATCGGGACGATCGACACGTACGCGTCCGTCTCGCGCTCGTCGCCGTCGATCAGCGCCGCGAGCCCCGCGATCGTGGGATGGGCGACGACGGCCGCGAGCGGCAGCCGCTTGCCCATCCGCGTCTCCACGATCGAGAAGAGGCGCACCGCGAGGAGCGAGTGGCCGCCGACGTCGAAGAAATCGTCATGCACGCTCGTCACTTCGCGGCCGAGCACCTCGCACCAGATCTCGTGCAGCAGCTTTTCGGTGTCGGTCCGCGGCGCGACGGGATCCTGCTGCACGACGACGGGGTCGGGCAGCGCGTCGACGTCGACCTTGCCGTTCGCATTCAGCGGCAGGCGCTCGAGCACGTGCAAGGACGAGGGGACCATGTACGACGGGAGCCGCGCGCGCAGGTGGGCGCGCAGCTCGTCGGGGTCCGCGGCCGAGCCGGGGACGGCGACGGCGTACGCGCAGAGCATGACCGTGCCGCCCGCGTCGAAGCGCGGCAACACCAGGGCGTCCGCGACCGAGGGGTGCTCGGCAAGGACCAGCTCGATCTCGCCCGGCTCGACGCGGTAGCCGCGCACCTTCACCTGCTGGTCGACACGGCCCATGAAGAGCACGTTGCCGTCGACGAGATGGCGGGCGAGGTCACCGGTCCGGTAGAGCCGCTCGCCGTCGACGAAGGGAGAGACGACGAACCGGTCGGCCGTGCGTTCCGGGTCGCGCAGGTAGCCCTTGGCGACCCCGGCGCCCCCGAGGTACAGCTCCCCGATCGAGCCGAGCGGGACGGGCGCGAGGTGCTTGTCGAGGACGTACGCGCGGGCGTTCGCGACGGGCCGGCCGATGGGGATGTCGAGGGTGTCGTCGGCTGAGCGGGCGTCGGTCGGCCAGTACGACGTCGCGACCACGGTGGCCTCGGTCGGCCCGTAGGTGTTGACCCAGCGCACGCGCCCGTCGACCAGCTCGCGCCATTCGGCGTACACGGCGGGTAATGCCTTTTCGCCGCCGACGATGACCAGCCGCAACGAGGCGGGCACCTGCGCACCGCGGATGCGCAACTCGCGGACCCATTCGTGCCAGTACGCGGTCGGGAGGTCCATAACCGTGATGCGGCGCTCCGTCAGCCAGGCCAGCCATTCGTCGCCGGCGATGGGCAGCTCGGCCGGGCGCACGACGAGAGTGCCGCCCGCGGCCAGCGTGCAGTAGATCTCCTCGACGCTGATGTCGAAGCTCGGCGACGCGAACTGCAGGGTGCGGTCGGCCGGGGTGAGCTCATAGTCGGCGACCGACGCCGTGACGTGCGAGGCGAGGTTGCCGTGCGTGACCATCACGCCCTTGGGCTGGCCCGTCGAGCCCGACGTGTACATGACGTAGGCGAGGTCGTCCGGGCCGACCGGAACGGTCGGGGCGTCGGAGACGGCCTCGTCGCCGGCCGGAATCGTGTCGAGCTGCAGGCGGGGGACGCTCGCCGACAGCACCCCGTCGAGGCGGTCGGCGAGGGCTTCCGTGAGGAGCACGGCCTTGGCGCCCGCGTCCTGCGCCATGAACGTGATGCGGTCTGCGGGGTAGTCGGGATCGAGCGGTACGTACGCGGCCCCGACGCGCAGCGTGGCGAGGACGCCGACGACGAAGGAGGCAGACCGCGGCGCGACGATCGCGACGATGTCGCCTCGCCCGACGCCCTGCTCGGTCAGAGCCGCGGCAACGCCGCGCACCCGGGCCTGGAGCTGCGCGCGCGACAACGTGGCGTCGGGGGCCTCCACCGCGGGGGCACCGGGCTCGAGCG
>JAVEEB010000196.1 GCA_030840665.1 Frankiaceae bacterium
CGGGTCGCGATCGTCGACGGTGGCCGCGTCGTCGTCGATGGCACGCCGGAAGACCTCAAGGGTGAGCTGTCCGGCGACACCGTGCAGGTGGAACTGGCCGACGCCGCGGACGCCGCGCGTGCTGTGGCGACCCTGAGCCTCGGGACGGCCGTGCGCGACCTGCGCATCGACGGCAAGACCGTGCTGGGGCGGGCCGACAGTGGCGCACGCGCCGTACCAAATGTTCTTGCTGTATTGGAAGAAGCAGGGATCTCGGTGCTGTCCGTGAGTGTGGCCCGGCCGTCGCTCGATGACGTGTACCTGCGCTATGCGGGCCGCCGATTCGGGGTGGCCGCATGAGCACCGCGACCCTGGCACCCACTCGCCCCGCGCCGGCACCGATGCGGCGCGGCAACCTCGGCGCGCACTCCGCGTACCTGACGGCGCGGTCGCTGCGCACGCTGTGGCGCCAGCCCGCGTACGCGGCGGCGACCCTGATCCAGCCCATCATCTGGCTGCTGCTCTTCGGCGCATTGTTCAAGTCCGTCAGCCAATTGCCGGGCTTCGCGGCGGCGCACGGCACGTACCTGGAGTTCATCACGCCGGGCGTCATCGTGATGACGGCACTGTTCTCCAGCGGCTGGGCGGGCACCGTCTACATCGAGGACATGAACCGCGGGGTCATGGACCGCCTTCTTGCCTCGCCCGTGCGGCGCGGCGCGATGATGATCGGCACCCTCGCGTACCAGGCGCTCACGACGGTGCTGCAGACGCTCGTCGTGTTCGGCATCGCATTCCTGGCCGGCGCGCGCTTCCCCGGCGGGGCGGTCGGCGTTGGCGTGACCGTCCTGGCCGCCGGCCTCATCTCCGTCGTCGTCGCGTCGCTGTCGAACGCGCTCGCCCTCTTGCTGCGCCAGCAGGAAGCGTTGATCGGCATCAGCCAGTTCCTCGTGCTGCCGTTGCAGTTCGTATCGTCGGCGGTCATGGACACCCGGCTGTCGCCGCCGTGGGTGCAGCATGTCGCGCGCTACAACCCGGTGGACTGGGCGGTCGTCGCATCGCGCGAATCGCTGTCGTCGGCGACGCAGTGGGGTGCGGTCTGGCCGCGCCTCGGCTGCCTCGCGGTGCTGGCCTGCGTGATGGCCGCGCTGGCGACGCGCGCGTTCGGGAGCTACCAGCGCTCGCTGTGACCAGTCGATGACCACAGATGAGCGTCACCCAACCGGGTCGGGCCGAAGATGTCGGGTCAGGGGTGCAACCACCGCCCTAGCGTCAGTGATCCCAAGAAAGGAGTGCAGGTGCTGGATCGCCTGAACCAGGCCCTCGACCACATCGAGAGCCACCTCGATCAGCCGATCGACGTGGCCGACCTCGCGCGGATCGCTCTCACGTCGGAGTACCACTTCCGGCGGATGTTCTCCGCGCTGTCCGGGATGCCGCTGTCCGAGTACGTCCGCCGCCGCCGGCTCACGGTCGCCGCGGCGGAGGTGCTCGAAGGCGGCACGTCCCTGCTCGACGTGGCCATCCGGTACGGGTACGGGTCGGGCGAGGCATTCGCCCGCGCGTTCCGCGCCGTGCACGGGGTCGGTCCCGGCGAGGTGCGCCGCGTGGGAGCGTCGCTGCAATCCCAGCCCCGCATGTCCTTCCGTCTCACTGTCGAAGGAAGTAGCAGCATGCGTTATCGCGTCGTAGAGAAGGACGTTTTCCGGATCGTGGGTCGCCGGGCGCGGGTTCCGCTCGTCTTCGAGGGCCTCAACCCCGCGGTCACCACCTTCATCTGCAGCATCGAGCCCAGCACGCTGTCGCAGATCAAGGCGCTGTCCGACCAGGAGCCCGCCGGCGTCGTGAGCGTGAGCGACAACATCGTCGACCGCACCCGGGAGGGCACCGAGTACGACTACTTCCTCGGCGTCGTGACAGGCAAGCCGGTGCCCGAGGGCCTCGATGCGATCGACGTCGCCGCTGGCAGCTGGGCGGTTTTCGACAGCGACGGCGAGTTTCCCGCGGCCGTGCAGAACTTGTGGCGCGACGTGTTCACCCAGTGGTTTCCTGCCAACCCCTACCGGAGCAGGCAGGGTCCCGAGATCCTGCGCACGCACATCTCGGAGGACGGGAGCACCGCGGAAGCGGAACTGTGGATCCCCGTGGAGCGGGCCCTGCCCTGACGACGCCCCGCTCGCTGTGACCGCTCGCTCAGCGAGTTGTCACGGGCGTGGGCGGGCGGTGCGTCGGACCAGCGCCCACGCCGCGGGGAGCAGTCCGGCGGCGACGACCACCTTGAGGGCGTCGCCCGCCAGGAACGGGCGCGCCCCAACAGCCCACGCACGCGCCACGGAGATGTGCAGGGCCTGCGCCAGCCAGGGCACCCCCACGGCGTAGATGACGAGCGACCCGACCACCATCGCGCCGAGCGCCCGGAGTGGCGATCTGTCTCCGCCTCGATCGGCCCACCAGCCGACGAGAGCGGCCGCGGCGACGAACCCCACGACGTAGCCGAACGTCGGCGCCCCCCACCCCGAGCCGCCGTGCGCGAACCAGGGCAGCCCCAGCCCGCCGGCGAGGAGGTACGTGAGCAGGCTGATCGCCCCGAGCTGGGCGCCGAGGGCCGAGCCGACGAGCAGCACGGCCAGCGTCTGACCGGTCACGGGCACCGGCGTTCCCGGCACGTGGACGGACAGCTGCGCGGCCAGGCCCACCAGGCCTGCGCCGCCGGCGACGAGGAGCGCCGACCGAGCCGTGCGTCGGACCCGGGGCGCCAGCAGATCGGACAGGACGAGCGGGGCGCGGTGACGGTCGGCCAGTGTGTGCGGCATGAACGCTGTCATGGAGGTGTGCTCCCTGTTGTGAGGACTGACCCCATCGTGGGAGCGACGACAGGCGCCGGGGCATGCCCGCTGGGGGCGAGTTCAGAGCAGATTTCTGTGGGATTCCTCCAAAGAAGTTCCGTCGCGGGCCCACCCGGAAGGGTCCAGCTCGGCTCGGTGTTGCATCCTCTTGATTGCTGAATGTTCAACTTTCGGAGGAGCGCAGTGCAGGTCGAGATTTGGTCCGACGTCGTCTGTCCGTGGTGCTACGTCGGCAAGCGGCACTTCGAGGCGGCACTCGCCCGCTTCCCGCACGCCGACCAGGTTGAGGTCGTCCACCGCGCGTTCGAGCTCGACCCGACCACGGAAAAGGGCGTGACCGAGCCCACGGTCGAGCGGATCGCGCGCAAGTACGGCCAGACGACCGACGGCATCCGGCA
>JAVEEB010000213.1 GCA_030840665.1 Frankiaceae bacterium
GCGTGTGGCCACAGGATCCGCTCGTCGAGGGGGCGGGCCGCGTCGAACACCACGTCGTAGTTGCACTCGGCGATGCGCCGCGCCACGTCGTCCGTGTGGGCGCCGCCCGGGAACGTGAGCCGCGCCCGCCCGAGTGCGGTCAGGGCTTTGTGAAAGTCAGCCTGGTCGAAGCGCTCCGCCACTTGCTCCAGGAGGAAGGCGGAGCTCTCCGCGTCCGCGCCCTCGTCGTGCAGCCGGTGCCGGAACAACTCCCGGCTGTAGAGCGTGGTGCGGTGCTCGCCCGCGTCGAGCCAGCGGCCCGGCGGGTCGATGGTGACGGAATTGCCCGGGCCGGCGACGCCCGATCGGAATTCAAGGCTGGAGATGTGTCCCTCGCCGACCGCCCGGAGCGTGATCACGAAGCGCACCTGGTCGTTCCGTAGGCCCGTCTGGTCCGGGTGCGGCACGATCGACGGGTTGAACAGCGCGGCGGCTTCCACGGAGTATTCGTTCGTGAACGACGCGCCGATCAGCAGGCGGCGTTCCTCGGAAAGGGTCATCGACTTCGGGACGCGGTGCACGACGCGCTGGTAGTGCTGCAGCCAGATCGTGCGCAGGTCCCGGTGGCGGTCATTGAAGTGCGCCAGCAAATCGTCGACGGTGGCGACCACCACGTCATCGGACAGCGCGAGGATCCGGTGCAGGACGCCGGACGCCCGCGACTCGGTGTCGTGAGCCAGCTCCTGCCCGGGGACGAACAGGCGAGCGAGCACTCGGGAGATGTCCTGCGTCAGGTGCACGTCGGTGCGGGTCACGAGGTCCTGCTCGAGCGTGTTCGTCATCGCGCGAATACCTGCAATCGTTGGGCAACTTGCATGGTCGAGAGGGCCGCGAGCGTTGACTCGGCCCCTTGATTCTCGTTACGGCTTGCTCGCTCCAGGCCGTCGCAGCCACCTCCCGTGGCGACGTCGTACATGACGAGCCGGCTGTCGTTGACGCCAAGGAACCACCCGGCCGCCAGCTCGACCGCGCGAGCCCACCGCGGCTCGCCGGTAACGGCGAACGCACGCGCGAACGCGTCAGCCAGGGCGGCGACCTCGATCGGCTGCTGGTCGAAGCCGGCGCTGAGCTCCCCCGGCCCGCGGCCCGCGACGGGCGTGACCGACACGTGACCGTCGCGGGACTCGACCGCGAACAGCCACTCGAGCAGGGTGAGCCCGTCGGCGAGATGGCGAGGGTCATCGAGTGCGGCGCCGGCGGCGATGAGGACCTCAGGCAGCGCGGCGTTGGCGTACCGGAGTCGCCCCTCCGGCCAGAGCCAGGGACCCGGTGACCTCGGGCGGCCGATCCGCTCGGCCGCGTCGTCGAGGAGTTTGCGGGCGATGGCGTCGTCGGGGCGCGCCCGCAGCATCTCCGCCGCGCCGAGAGCGGCAAAGGCCATGGAACGCGAGTACGGGGAGCGCCAGGCGGCGCCGCGCCAGAAAGCCTCCCGGGCGCGGTCCCGCTGCTTGGCCGGCAGTCCGGACGCGACGGCGGCGCCGAGACCCCACAGCGCGCGACCCCAGCAGTCCTCCACCGTCGGCGCGTCCTGCCACTGGCCGTCCAGGCCGAGCCGGTTGCGGAACCGGCCGTCGGGGCCCTGCGCCTCGAGGAGAAACGCGAGGTACAGCTCGGCCAGGCCAGCGAGGTGCGGGTCCGTCGTCGGCCGTGGCTCGCGGCACACGACGACGAGCGCGCGAGCCACGTCGTCGACGCAGTAACCCCCGTCGCGCCGCGGCTCGATGTGGTCCGCGTGCTCGAAGAGACCGACGTCGTCGGTCAGGCGCCGCAGGTGCAGGAACGACGGTGGCGGCAGCCTCATGAGGCTGTCACCCAGCCCGGCCGCGAGGAACGGGCCAGGGAGGCCCTCGTGGCCACGACGTCGTTCGCGAGCCGGCGGTAGCGGTCGGCGACGGCACCCCAGACCAGGTCCGGCGCTTCGCGCAGGGCCGCGTCCCCCATCGCTGCGGACAACCCCGGCTCGGTCAGCACGCGGCGGAGGGCCGAGCCGAGGGCATGGGCGTCCTTGCGCGGCACGGTCATCCCGGCGCCGCGGGCGAGCAGTTCCTGGGCGTGTGGGAAGGCGGTCGCGACAACCGGCCGGCCCGCGGCGACGGCCTCGATGAGCACGCCCGACGTCACCTGGTCCGGCGAGTCGTAGGGCAGGAGGATGACGTCGGCGGAGCCGATGATCTGAGCCAGGTCCGCCAGGCCGATGTAGCCGGCGTTCATTTCCACCAGGTCACTCACGCCCAGGGCAGCGGCACGCTCGCCGAGCGCGGACCGATAGGCCTCGCCGTGGCGCTCGAGCACCTTGGGATGCGTCTTGCCCAGCACGAGGTAGCGCGGATTGAGGTCGCGGAGGGCGGGCAACGCGTCGATCGCCCACTCGATGCCCTTTCCGGGTCCCAGGAGGCCCCAGGTCAAGATCACCGGCCGCGGATTGTCTTCGCGGGGTGCGGCGAGACGATGGTCGATCGCACCGTGCGGGATGACGACGACGCTCGAAGGATCGGCGCCGTACTGATCGACGAGGCGCCGCCGCGGGGTCTCGGCCATCACGACGACCACGTCGGCGGCGGCCACGACGGCTTCGAGGATGTGCCGCTGCTGGGTGGTCGGCTCGGCGAGGACTGTGTGGAGCACGACGATCGAGGGGACCGTCAGGGATTCCAGGAGGGGTACGACGTCAGCCCCATCGGGCCCGCCGTAGATCCCGTACTCGTGCTGCACGAGCACCGCGTCGTAACTGTTGAGCACCTCGAGGGCCGCTGCGGCGCTGGCCGCCGACCCGTTGTGCAGTTCGGCCACGACCCCGCTCGTTGTCGTGTCCCCGACCGGCTCGTCGAGCACGCGCACGATGCCGACCGCAACGTTCATGGCCGTGAGTTGCTCGACCAGGGCTGCGCTGAAGGTGGCCAGGCCGCACTGCGTCGGCGGGTACGTGCTCAAGACCGCGATCGTAGGTGAAGTCATGGTGGCGCCTCCTCTGGAGTCATTTGGTGACCCCGCGCCATGCGGCGCCCAAAAACGTCGGCGACGCGCTGCCGCTAGGAGGAGACACCTTGTTCGACTCGTCCCCAGCCGACGCCCCGCGAATCGCCCCAAAGGTCCTGGGACGTCGAGGCAGTCGGCCCAACCAGTGTCCAAGTTAACACGTTTTGTCATAACTCCCGGCGGGCGAATCGACGCTGCTGGGGCGCGCGGGCCCCCTGGTGAGGCGCCCGAGATCGCTGCCGTTCGGCTCAACCCGATGACGCCGCTCGTCAGTGTTCTGCGCCTGTGGTGCGGCCGAAATGGGGGGCATGGAAGCTCATCGACCGGGCGTCAGCGCACTGGTGGCGTCGCTCGTCGCCCGGGTTTCGCGGCACCCGTCGGGGGCTCCTAGCCGGTTCTGCCCGCGGCCGGACTGCCCGGCGTGCGCCGCCCCGAAAGCCCATAGCTCGTGGCGCTCGGAGCAGGGCAGGGCCTGAGCCCGCTATCGTTCGGCCTGTGAGCGCCGTGGCCGATGCGCTGGAACGTGAGGTGCGCGGTCTGCGCCGTCGCCTGCGCGAGGCGCCGATGCACTGGTTCGCCGCCGCAGCGCCGCCCTTCGCGACGCGCGATGACGCGGCCTTTCACGTCGTACGACGAATTGCTGGTGACGCCTTTGCGTGCGAGTTCCCCGGACGGTTGATGCCGCCCGTGCCGCGGTTGCCCGCCCTCGCCCTGGCAGATCAACTCGATGTCGTCGCGCACGATCTGCTGGCGTTCGTGGACGGCAACGACGCGCTCGCCGGGCTCCTGCTGGCGGAACTGCTGCTGCACCGGTGGCACATCGATGGCTCCGCGCCGGGGCCGGCGTCCTCCGCGCTCGCCGCGACTCTCACGGGCGAGAGCGACCTCGCGGGCTGGCAACGACTGTGTGACCTGAGCGGGCCGACGGGCTGATCAGCCCTGAATCTGCGACGGGTGCTCGCGGGCGAACCGAATGAAGCGGCCGGTGAGGTAGACGGCGGCCGGGATCAGGACGACCTCGAGCACCAGGAGCATCAGGCCCTGCCTGACGACCGCGGGCCCCCACTCCCGGAAGCCGTCGCTGCCCGCGCAGTCCGCCTGGCCCTTGGCGAGCCACTTGTCGCAGATCGCGTGCTTGCTCGCCCCGACCCACGCGGCGTCGAAGAGAATCGCCAGGCCGACGAGGGCGGCGAACACGACAGCCATGATCGCTTCGACGGACACCGGCGGTTCGGGGGAAGCGGGCGCGGGTGGCGGCGTCTCGTCGTACCCGATCTCAGACGTCATGGGTTTCCCGTCGCGTCGCAACAGCCGCACGTACCGACGGCAACAGAACCTCGGCCCACACGCCGTACCCGCGGCCGCCGGGGTGGAAGGCATCCCCGGACAGCAGGGTGGGGTCCCGGTGGAAGTGTGGACCGGCGAGCGCGGCCAGGTCGACGGCGGCGAAACCGAGGCGCTCGGCGGCGTCGGCCTGTGCGCGGCCGATGAGGCGCCCCTGCCAGGCGATCAGCTGGCGCAGCGGCGGCAGGAATCCGCGGACCGACATGTCAGGGCAGGTGCCGACGACCGTCGGGACGCCGGCGGCGCGCAGCCGGGTCAGGGCCAAGCTCAGGTGGCGGGCGGCGAGCGGGGGCGGGGTGGCGTGGGTCGCGTCGTTGGCGCCGATGAGGATGACGACGACGTCGGGCCGCAGCAGCAACGCTCGCGAGATCTGTGGGGCAAGGTCGGAGCACCGCGACCCGCTCACGCCGACGCAGCGCACCTGCACCCGGTTGCGGTCCGAGAGCGCCTGGGCGAGGTGGGCGCCGACGGTGTCGTTGCGGCGGTCAGCGCCGACGCCGGCGGCGGTCGAGTCACCCGCGATGACGAGCCGCAGCGGCGGCAGGCCTTCCGCGCCGTACTCGCCCTCGACGGGTGGCGCGGAGTCCGGGCCGAGGTAGTGCGCCCGGCTCGCGATGACCGCCTCGACGAGCAGCGTCAGGCTCGTCGCAGCGAACACGCTGGAGGCGACGGCTGCGGTACGGCGCAGTGCCGAGGAAGCGGGCATCGAAGCAGGTTAGCGCTGCGAAGGGCTCTAGAGGGATGCGCGCACGTTCGGCACGCTCTCGCGGTCGACGGCAGCGTTGTTGCCGCGGGCCGACTGGCGGGCCGCGCTGTTGGTCAGCCACGCGTAGACGGTGGCCGCGACGGTGATGCCGCCGGCGAGCCAGGCCATCCACGGCCTGCCGAGAATGATCGAGAACGCGCCGAGGATCGAGGCGGCGATGATGACGTACACGGCGATCCACTGGCTCACCGGCGACTTGGTGTGCCCGAACTCGCGGTGCTGGAGGTTGCTGGCACCGTTGTCGAACCGGCGGCGCTCGGGTGTCGTCGCCGCCTGCGTGCTGCTGTTCTCATCCACGAACGTCTCCTCGTCAAGCCGCTGCGAGCCATTGTGCCGGGGGCCGCCCTGTCAGTGCGAGCCGGGCTTCCAGACCATGAGCCCGAGGACGACGAGGACGAGCAGGGACGCGATGCCGCCGAAGGCCGCGATCTTCCCCGCGTACGGGGTGGCGTCTTCGTCCTTTTCGAGGCGGCTGATGGCGGTTCGCTGCCAGCGCATCACGACGACCAGCAGGACGAAGGCGGTGAAGAACAGGGCGGCACTCAGCGAGATCCAGAACTCGTCGAGCTTGTGGTCCGTGCTGGTTGCGCCCGCGAACATGCCGGTCGCGAAGACGGCGAGCCAGGCCCACCCATAGATCGTCGTGGTCCGGTGCAACCAGCGCAGCGCGCCGAGCTTGTCCGCCCCGCCCCGGATGAGCGGCGGGCTCGCGCCCACCGAGACGAGCACCGGCCCGATCACCACGAGGACGCTGAGGACGTGGACGAAGACGGCGAAGTTGCTCATGGGCGCAGCCTAGCGATCAGGCGTACCGCTCAGCTTCCGCCACGGGGATCGGTTCCGCCGGCTTTCCGTGCGTCTCCGGCGCGATGACCGCGAGCGCCGCCGCGACGGCGAAAGCGCCTGCTGTGACAAGGAATCCGGCGGCGAAGGACACGTGGTCGGCCAGCGAGCCGACGATCAGCGGACCGACGATCATGCCGAGGTCGCCAGACATCTGGTACGCCGCGATGACGCTTCCGCCGCGTTGACCCGCCACGTCGCCCGCCATCGCGGCCGGGGCGACATCCAGCAGCCCGGAGCCGAAACCGAGCAGTGCCATCGCCACCAGGTAGCCGACGACGTTCGGCACGAGGGCCAGGACGACGAGGGCGGCGGCCCCGGCTGTGCAGCCCGCGATCAGGACGGGGCGCCGGCCGACGGTGTCGGCGAACTTTCCTGCCGGTAGGAGGAGCGCCGCGTTCACGGCGGCCACGATCACGAAGCCGGCCCCGGTCCATGTCGAGGACTTGTGCAGCACCTCGGTGACGAAGATCGGCAGCAGCGCGGAGCGGACGCCGAGCATCGCCCACGCGTCGGCGAAGTTGGTGGCGAGGGCCGCCCGGTAGGACGGGTTGCGGAACAGCGGGAAGACGGCGGTGCGCTCGATCTGCCGTCGGGTGGCCGAGTCGGTGTTGACGACGGCCGAGTGCCGCAGTGCGATCAACGCGATGGTGACGGCGACGGCGAGCGTCCCGGCGTACAAGAAGAAGGGCAGTCGCCGGCTGATCCCGGTGACGAAGCCGCCGAGGGCCGGCCCGCTGATGCCGCCGAGGAGGAAGCCGCCGGAGAACATGCCGCTCGCCCGGCCACGGAGCTCATTGGGAACGCTGCGGAGCAGGAGCGTGGCGGCGCTGACGGTGAAGAGGGCCGAGCCGAAGCCGCCGACGCCGCGCAGGATGAGCAGTTGTGCGTACGACTGGGAGAGGCCGGCGACCGCACTGCTGACCGCGACGATGCCG
>JAVEEB010000290.1 GCA_030840665.1 Frankiaceae bacterium
ACCGGCACGACAGCCGTCGTGGTGCGGGTAACGACGGCGCGGAGTTCACCGGTCTCGAGCTGCGGCCCCGCGCCCGTGCTCTTGTTGACGTAGATCGTGACTGAGTCGGAGCCGACGTTGGTGTTCGCGTACGTGCAGGTGCTGGCTCCCGACGCGGTCGTCGCGGTGCAGGTGACCGGCGCGGTGGCGTTCGGGCCCGACACGGTGCCGAACGGCGTGACGCCGGCGACGGGGGTGCCGGATGCGGCAAGGCCCGTCACGTTGATGACGTGCCCTTGGCCAGCGGCGCGCGTGTCGGTTGCCGGCGATAACGAGAACGTCGTGACCGCATCCGCGCTGGGGGCCATGACGAACTGCGTCGACAAGGAGGAAATCTGCGAGCCGTTGAACGGGGCCGTGCCCGCGTACGCGCGCACCGAGATCGAACCGACTGCAGAGGAAGCCACCGTGTAGGCGACGGTGCCGCCAGCGCCGGTGGTGACCGTGCCGGCGAGGTTCCACGCGCCTGACACGCCGGTCGAAACAACGCCGGCCACGCCGGTGACGCTGACGGGCTGCGTGGCGACCGGGGACGCCGAGGTGATGAGCAGGTTGATGAGCTGGCCCGAAACGGCCGCGCCGACCGAGTCACTGGCAGCCACGGTGTACGTCACGGGCGTGTTCTGCGTCACCGAGGTCGACGCGGGCGATTGCGTCACCGAGGAGACCACAGTGACGGCCTGCGCCAGAGCAGATGGCGCCGCGAGGGTCAGAACTGACAGGCCGACCACCGCACAACGAGCTGCGGCGCGCTTCCCCCCGGTCAGAATGTGTCTCGACACAAGCATTTCCTTTCGATTGGCGGTGCTGGTGAACTACGTCACGCGCCGGCCCCCTGGAACGGCGACATGCTCGCCCATCCTGGAGTACGCGTCCGACACTTCATAGGCCGAGCGGGTGAAAGCGTTACACCCGAACGGGTGAGAAATCGGACCACGGGGACAAATGGGGCGTCGCGGCCGCTTCCCCACACTGCGCAGTTGCGGTTCGCTAGGCGCCCAGGCGCACCCCCAGGACGACCGCGCGGCCCGCGATGAGTGTGCCGTCGGCCGCCGTGACGGAGTACCAGACCCGGTAGTCCGCCCCGCCTACCCAGGCGAACGTCTGCACGGTGGTCGAGAAGCGGTGGGTGGTCGGGCTGTAGGTCAGCGGCTGACTCGTCGCGGTCTTCGCGCCCACCTGCTGCGCGTGCACCGAGATCCGGCCATTTGCGTTCAGGGACGACGCGAAGGCGTCGCTGAGCCCTGTCAGCCCGTCGGCGCCGTACAGCCGGAAGCTCGCATGCAGCTGATCGCCCTTCTGGACCAGGCCGGCGGCGAGCAGTGGGGCCGCGAAGCGGCCGCCGCGGACAGCGACGACGACCGGAAAGCTTGCCGTGCCCGCAGCGCCGAGCCGACTCTTCGCGGTGCAGGTCACGACCGTCTTTCCCAGGTGGAACACGGCGCCGCTGGCGCGTGTGCACGCCACCCGCAGGCCGTTACCGGCGGTGTCACGTGCCGTGACGCGAAAGGTTGCGGAAGCCCCGGTCGCGCCGTTCGCGTAGACGGTCACCGACCGCGGAACGGACAGGCTCACCCGCACAGTCGTCGCCATCGGCGCCTCTCCGGACGCCTGCGCCGGGGCGACACCTACACACAGCAGCGCCACGACGCCAGCTGCGAATGAACTGACGAAGAGTCGGATGGACATGTGCGGCTCCCGGATGCGCGCAGGCGGCTCACCGGCGTCGCGAACACTCAGACGGTCGGCGAGGCGCGCAGGTTGCATGGTCCGGGGCCGCGGGGAGTGGCCAAAGGTCGTGACGCGCCGGTTCGGCGCGCAAGCGCCTCCCGCCGAGTCAACGTCAAGGGGTGTGCGACCGGCACACAGGAACGCAACACGCCCGATACGTGGGAGCGGTGCCATTGAGGTATTGACACGCGCCCGTGGCGGTCCAACACTGACCCGATCCCGGAGAGCGCTCTCGCAGATTGCCTCCGCGGTTGAACGGCCCTCGCACCCGCCGCAACCTGACCCCCCGATGCCCGATGTCATCGGTTGGAGACCCCATGAATGCAGTCCCGCCCGGCGCACCTTCGACCCGGCTGCCACAAGGACTCGCGCGATCGCGCGTGATCGTGCTGGCCGTACTAGCTCTCCTCGTGCCTTTCGTCGCAACGATCCTCGCCTCCCCCCAGGCCCACGCAGCCACGCTGCTCTCCCAGGGCAAGCCGACCACGGCATCCTCGACCGAGAACGGCGGCACCGGCCCAGGCCTTGCGACCGACGGCAACGCCAGCACGCGATGGTCGAGTGCCGCGAGTGACCCGCAGTGGATCACCGTCGACCTCGGCTCGTCCCAGTCGATCGGGCAGGTCATCCTCAACTGGGAGACCGCGGCCGCTGCCGCGTACCAGATCCAGACGTCGACCGACAACGCGACCTGGACCACGGTGTACTCGACGACCACGTCGACCGGCGGCGTGCAGACCCTCAACGTGACGGGCACCGGCCGCTACGTCCGCATGTACGGCACGGCGCGGACGACTCAGTTCGGCTACAGCCTCTGGGAATTCCAGGTGTACGGCGCGACCGCCCCGCCGGCGTGCGGCACGACCAACGCGGCGCAGGGCAAGCCCGCGACGGCGTCGAGCGCCAACGGCGCCAACACGGCCGCACTCGCCGTCGACGGCAACACGGGCAGCCGCTGGGAGTCCGTAGCCAGCGACCCGCAGTGGATCCAGGTCGACCTCGGCTCGACCCAGTCGGTGTGCGGGGTCACGCTCAACTGGGAGACGGCGGCCGCGAAGTCGTTCCAGATGCAGACGTCCACCGACGGCACGAAC
>JAVEEB010000401.1 GCA_030840665.1 Frankiaceae bacterium
GCGGTCCTGCGAGTCGTGCGGCGCCTGCCGGCGGGTGTGCGGGCACGGCAGATCGCACGCACCGCCGAGGACATCCTCGATCTCGCCGACGACGTCGATCCGTCCCGCGACCACATTCGCGGTCCAGAGGACGCTCCGGTGACGCTGCTGGAGTACGGCGACTTCGAATGCACGTACTGCGGGCAGGCCGAGGACGCGATCCGCGAACTGCTCGCGTCCTTCGGCGACGACGTGCGCTACGTCTGGCGTCACCTCCCGCTCAACGACGTGCACCCGAACGCGCAACTCGCCGCGGAGGCCGCGGAGGCAGCGGCCGCGCAGGGTCGATTCTGGGACATGCACGACATCCTGCTCAGCCACCAGGGCGAGCTGCGTCCGCGCGACGTGCGCAGCTACGCCGAGCAGCTCGGCCTCGATGCCGACCGCGTCGTGGAGGAGCTCCGCCGCCGGGAGTACGCCCCGCGCGTCAGCGAAGACGTGGCCACTGCCGACGAGAGCGGCGTGTCGGGCACGCCGACGTTCTTCGTCAACGGTCGCCGCCATTACGGCGCCTACGACATCGGCACCCTCACCGAGACCGTGCGGGCCGCACGCGGCCGCAGGCGCCAGGCAGTCCGGACCTGACCTGCGACCGCGATGCGGCACGCGGCACGTCCATCAGCCGCGACGGTCCTTGCGAGACACAAGTGGACATATGCTAGAAAACATTTGCTAGTTCTTGCTTGCTGCTATAGGTTGACGGGGCGGGGCGGCTCCGACTTTTCTACAACCCGGTCGTCCCCCAGAAACGAGCAGCGATTTCCATGCCCAATATTCCCGGCGGCCTCGCGGTCTCCCTCGTCGGCATCATCAACGGCGCCATCAACGCCATCCTCCCCCAGGTGTACGCGCTCCTCAGCTCCCTCGGCCTCCCCGTCTGAACACACGAGGTCGACCAGGTCCGCGGGCCGCGTCCGCTCGGCTTACCGGGTGATGGCCCAGGTGTCGAGCAGCAGCGCCTGGGGGTTGCGTTTGTCGCTGATCTGCCAATGGTTGTTGACGCGCTCGTCGAAGCTGCTGTACCAGGCTGTCGCGAGCACGGTGCGGGGGTAGCGCTCCTTGATCAGCCCGATCACTCTGTCGTTGGGCAGAAAGACGTCCCCGTCATGCGCCGGGTGATGGTGGCCCGCATCATCGTCGTAGGCGTTCTGCGCGGCGTATTCGGCGATGCCGAACGGCTTGCCGAGCGCGGCCATGGCGGCATAGCCGCGCTTGCCCGGCTCGGCGTCGCTGAGGTCGTCGTCGTAGATGTCGAGCCCGACGATGTCGACGACGTCGTCGCCCGGGTAGAGGCGGATGGGATCGCTGAGGGCGTCGCCGTAGTCGCGGCTCGCTGAGTAGACCCACAGCAGGTTGTGCAGGCCTCTCGTGGCGGTCAGGTAGCGGAACATCCCCTGCCAGGTGGCGCGAAAGTCCGCGGGGTCCGACTGTCCCCACCAGAACCAGTGTCCGTTGCTCTCGTGCAGCGGGCGAAACAGCACCGTGGCGCCGACGTCGGCGAGCTGCTGGACGATGTCGGCGACACGGTCGAGATCGGCCTTCCAGCGTGTGCCCGCAGGCGTCTGAGGGTTGTCCGGATCGGCGAGCTGTGGCAGATCGACCTGGCTTCTGTCGTTGACGCCGCCACCGGTGAACGGGTTGCCGACGTGGTAGCTGAGCCCGATCAGGCCGCCTTGGGCGGCGTGGTCGAGAAGCAGCGTGAAGATCCCGTCAGCGTGGAGTTCGAAGTCGGTCACATCGACCTCGAGCAGCTTGGGTGCAGGTAGGCCCAGGTCGGTGAGCTCCTTGACCGGCCCGACGAGATTGCCGGCGTCCCAGCCGCGCAAGGCCTGTCCGATGATCAGGCGGTGGTCGACCCTCGTCGGAGCGGCCACGAGATCGGCGTAGAGCGCGTTGGTCGCCGGCGTGGCGTCGACGTCCGCCGTCGTGGTGTCGGCCGGCACGGGTTCGCACTGTGGCGTCACCGCGTCGGACGTCGCGACGATCTCGTTGTCGACGTACGCGTTTGACTGCACGGTGTGCCCGCACGTCAGCACGGTCTGGCCGGTGCGAGTAAAGGTCCCGTCGGGATCGGACTGAAAAGCGTCCGGGCCGTTGATCGGCTGGGTGCCGTCGGTGAGGTCCTGGATCGTGACCCAGATCCACGAGTCAGGGTCAAAGCCGGCGCCGACCACGGTAAAGCCGGTGTCCGGGGCATCAGGAACGGTCAGTGTCAGCGACACGCGGGCGCGTGCGCCCGGTTCCACGTCCATGTTCATCTGTGATCCTCCTGGACGCGCCTCGTTGACACGTGCGCGAACGGTTGGTGCTCTGGTCCATGACGCGACATGCCGCGCACCACCGGCCACGCATCTGATTGGTCGGCCTTACGTTGCCTTCGCCGTCCACAAGAGAGCGTCCGCGCGCCTGACGAAATACAACGATTGCGAACGACGCGTGTAGGCGATCAAGAGCCGTGGCCCTGCGCGTACCGGTTTGTAGTGCACTCCACACTCCGTAACCCTGACCGGGCGTCCGCGTCGGATTACGTTGACGACCGCGCTAGGCTGATGGAGTCAATTGGATAGGTACGCAGGCTCACCGAGACTCGTGGCCTAGCCTCTGGAGGCCCGGCCGTGGCCGACCAACCGTCAGGCGATCGCCCCGAGCATTCCACGAACGGGGCGCGCGAAGGACCGCAGCAGCGCAGGTCATCCGGTTCGGACAACGACTACGACAGTGACGCCGACCAGACGCTCGCCGACAGCGAGC
>JAVEEB010000431.1 GCA_030840665.1 Frankiaceae bacterium
CCGCGTAGGCGAGCTTGCTCGCATCGACCAGGACCGGCCGTCCGACGCGGCGGCCCTTCGCGGTGGCGACGGCGCGGGCATGCGCGGCGCGTTCCACTGTGTACGTGCGTTCCTGGACGGAGAACATGGATGGCCCCGCGCTGCTCAAAGCGGCCGGGGTGTTGTATCTGTGGTCGTTGCGCGCGGATGACAAGGTCTGCCAGGAGCTCCTTGACACGCCAGGTAGCCACCTCGCGGAGCTATCTCCGACCGATCAAGAACTTGCGTGCCAGACGACGGAACAGGCACTGCGAACCGCCGGGAATCCTGTCAGGAGCCTGCGACTCAGCCGGATCATCCTCGCGGTCCTCGTCGCTGCAATCGGGTACGCGGCCTTTCTCGTCCTCCTCGCCGTGCTGACCAACGAACCGGACCCGTCGCCGTGCACCGGCTGTAACCCGAACCCTGCGCCGACTCCCGACCCTGCCCCCACCCCCGGACCCACGCCCTGCCCTGGGTGCGGCACCGGCCCCGTTAGCGACTTGCAACTTGTTCGCGATCGCCTCCTCGCGGAGAACACGCGCCTGGACCTCACTCCGGAAGCGGCAGACAAGGCCGCGCGACAGTGCCTGGCGACGCAAAGCGCAGCGATAGCGGCCGGCCAACTCAAGCCTGGTGCCCGCCCGTGCGTCACCGATCCGATCTTCATCCCCGGGGGCGCTGACGCCGGCGCCGCCGCGTTCCACGACGTGAAAGCGATCGCTGCGGGGCAGCCTTTTCAACTCACCTACCTCGGCAGAGATGCGAAGGTGAAGGGATGGACTGATAGCGCAGGGATCGATCACGAAAAGGTGCCAGACAAGTGGTACAACCGAGGCGAATTCAACGACCTTTGCTACAAGACGGGCCGCAAAGTCAACGGTGTGGCGTGCGACGAGTACCCGTTCTACTCAACGGTGGAAGGCGGCCCTGGAGCCTCATTGGAGATCGTGCCAAAGGCGGAAAATGATGCGGAAGGCAACGCTCTCGGCGCTATGTATCGCGACCCGGACTGTGGCATGGCGAACCCAGGCAACATCGGCTCGGGCACACAGACGTTCATCGTGCTACCGCTCGCAGTCCCCACTGGTATGCAGAATCAGCTAGGCAATGCCGTGTACGCGGGCCCGATGTCCTACCACGTCTGCAAACAGGCCGTGCCCGCCCCTCCGGGACCGGTCGTCAACTCGTAGCGATCCAACTCAGGAGACGACTGATGCCGCAAGACGAAACCGCGTCACAGCTAGCCGCCGCGGAATGCCCCGAGTTGGGTCTCGTTACCAGGTTGCAGTTGTTGGAGGAGCAACTCGCGGCGCAGGGAGCGCCGGTAGCTCGGGCGTTGCAACCTGGCCTGTCGCACGGTGAAGTCGCTGCGCTCGCCCGCGATAAGGGTCTGACGTTTCCTCGGGAGCTGCGCGAGTGGTACGTGTGGCACGACGGCGTCGCGGGTGAAGAGGACGCCGAGCACTACGTCGACGTGGGTCTCGGGAACGCGATGGTGCCGTTGACCTGGGCCGAGGCCGCATTGCACTACGACACGCTGACCAGTGCCGAATCGCAGGTCGCAACCGGAAAGACGTATCACTGGTATTGGTGGCCCATCACTTACTTCATCGGCGGCATCAATCTCGTCGTCGACATCCGAGGTGATGACGGTGAGCCGTGCCCGGTGCACAAGGTTGATGGGCGCGGGGACCGCAGTGGAGACTGGGAAGAAGCCCGGGCCCCGTCGATGACGGCGATGGTCGCGTTATGGAATCGGGCGCTTAGTGAGCAATGGTGGCGCTGGGACCACGACGAGTGGGCCGACACGTACGCGGCGATGCCAGAGGACCTGGCAGACACGGAGCTCGTCTAGCGATCCAACGTCCCCAACGCGCCATACATCGTTGTGAGAACACGGCCACGTATCGCCACACGTCACAACCAGGCCGGACCAAGATCATCGATCTGTCGCGGTGAACGATCCCTGAGAGACCGACGTGATGCGTTGTCGAGTACCTACAAGCGGCCGTCGTCGACGGCGCCCAACATCCTCAATGCGGCATGTGAGTGCGTCCCACGAGGGGAAAGCGTCGGTCGCTCGCCAAGGCTGACGGCCAGTGACGGTTCACCGGCTGACCTGTTCTACTCCCGGTATGGATGTTGTGGTGCTGGGCGCACTTGTCGACAACGGGCGGCTGCTGATGGTGCACCGCAACGAAACCCGGGTGAATAACCCGAACGTATGGGACTTGCCGGGAGGTCACGTAGAGCCGGGCGAGACGCTCCGCGCCGCATTGCGGCGCGAGCTGCGGGAGGAGTTGAACATCGACGTCGTCTCGTCCGACGACACGCCGATCCTGTGCCGCCCGCTGGGCGAGGACGGTGTCGGAGAGCGAGGCGACCTGCGCGTCGTTCGCGTGAGGGCGTGGCAGGGTGAACCGGAGAACCACTGCCCATCCGAGCACGACGCCATCGGTTGGTTCTCGCGCGATGAGCTAGCGGCTCTGCGGTTGGCAGCACCCGATGAACTCAGCGTCCTGTGTTCGCTCCTGGCCTGAGGACGGGCGTTGTCAGAGTCACGCTGCATCACGTTGGCTTTGCGGCCAGACGTTCGTATTCGCGGCATGAGCGGAAGATTCAGCTAGCCTCGCGCAGTCCGACCACCTCTCCAGACGTGCCATTGATCCCCGTCGATTTGGTGTCGCGCTGAGGGATCCTCTATTCGGACACGGCCGGTCACATGTCTTCGTGCGCGTCGGCGTCACGTCCGGCGTCTGCTGGCTCCACGACAGCGTGCGGTCAGCTCTGAATGTCTTCGCGGCCGTAGACCCAGTACAGGATGCCGCCCAAAGGGATCGTGATGATGGCGAGTACCCCCCACGCGATCGGCGGCAACATGCGCGTCGACTCGGCTCGGGCGATATCTGTCAGAACGATCGTCTCGAAGCGCAAGACGACCACGAGGAGGACGACGACAACGACGCCGACAAAAACCGTGGCTAGTGTCATGTCGCCTACCTTCCGGGCCGATCTTGCCACGGGACTCGTCGCCATCAAGTTTCGCCGAGGTCGTCAACTCGTAGAAACGGGTTCGGCAGGTCCGCAATTATAACTCGGGGCCCGTACCAACTGTCACACCGAAGGCGCCCACGACCGGCTGATCCCAGTCGGTTCGCCACTGCCCGATGCGATCTCTGGCAAAGACGGGAGTAGCCGTGAACGCGGTCGGGCGCATGCTGTACATCGTCCTTATCCTGCTCGGCGTGCTAGGAGTGTCGGGCGTACTGGGCGACACATTCCAGACGTTCTCGAGCTGGACACCGGTCGGCGCCGTCATC
>JAVEEB010000450.1 GCA_030840665.1 Frankiaceae bacterium
CCGCGTCCCACGTGGTCGTCGTCCGCGACGAGGTCGAGGGCGCGCCGGGCGTGTGCCATGGAACCCGGGACGTCGCCGGTGACGAGCGCTTGGCCGGCGCGGTACATCGCGATCGCCGTCGGCAACCCGCGGAAGGCGACCTCGTCGACGACGACCATGCGGTCGTCCCCCGGCGACGCGAGCATGCGCTCCGCGTCGATCAGCCGCTGCTCGACACCGGTCACGTCGCCGTGCACCATCAGCGCGCCGACGTAGGCGACGCTGAGCACGGGGCGCACGCGGATCACCTCGTCGGGCATTGTTTCGAGGTACTGCCGCAGCGTCGCGTCCTGGCGCGTGCGGAGAAGGTCCGGCAGTGCGCGCTCGATGAGTTCGGCGGCGTGTTCGTGGTCGCGGGCGGCCAGCGCGTGGCGGATCGCTTCGGACAGTTCGCCGTTGCCTTCGTACCAATCGCTGGCGCGCCGGTGCAGCGCCGGGATGAGGTCCGGCTGCTCGTCGAGCAGTCGCGCGCGCAGGACGTCGGCGAAGAGGTGGTGATAGCGGTACCAGCGGCGACGATCGTCCAGGGGTACGAGGAACAGGTTGGCGCGGTCGAGCGCCTCGAGCATGGCCTTGCCACCCTGTCGCGCCGTGACCGCGTCGCAGAGGGAGCCGCTCAACCCGCTGAGAATTGATGTGTGGAGAAGGAAAGTCCGCACGTCATCGGTCTGGCGGTGGAGCACCTCCTCGATGAGGTAGTCGACGATGAACCGGTCGTCACCCGCGAAACTGGCTATGAAGGTGGCGACGTCGTCGCGGCCCTGCATCGACAGCGCAGCGAGTTGGAGCGCGGCGATCCAGCCCTCGGTGCGCCCCTCCAACGCGGCGACGTCGGCGGCGGACAACGTCAGGCCCATCGCGCCGTTCAGATACTCCGCTGCTTCGGCCGCGGTGAAGCGAAGGTCCGCCGCGCGGAGCTCCACCAACTCACCCCGGGCACGCAAGCGCGCGAGCGGCAGAGCCGGGTCGGCGCGGCTGGCGATGACGACGTGGACGCGGGTGGGCAGCAGCTCCAGCAGATAGGTCATCGCTTCGTGCACAGCCAGGGAGTCGATGACGTGGTAGTCGTCGAGGACCAGCATGACGTCGCGGGTGATGGTCGTGAGGTCGTTGAGCAGGCTCGCGAGCCCTGCCTCGACAGGGGCCTGCGCGGACTGCACGAGCGGCAGCGCGCCGGCCCCGAGGTGCGGCTCCGCGGTCTGCAGGGCGGCGATCACGTAGGTCCAGAAGGTGGCCGGGTCGTTGTCCCGCTTGTCGAGCGAGAGCCACGCGACCGCCCGGTCGTCGGCCACGGTCGCCAGCCAGTCGGTCAGCAGCGTGGTCTTGCCGAAGCCTGCTGGCGCCGAGAGCAGCGTCAACCGCGCATGGTTGCCCTTGCTGAGCCGATCGGTGAGCCGCGGGCGTGCCACCGACGTGTGCCGCGGCGCGGGAACGTGGAGCTTGGTCTCGACCAGGACGGACGACATGATCACCCGTCCCTTCACGGCCGGTCGAATACGGTGACTGCAACCTCCCACGTGGCGTCGAGCTCCGCACCGGCGGACAGGTGTTCGCCCGCTCTCGATGGACGACCCCTCGGCCGAGCCCCAAACGGTGTTTTCCACAGGGCCAGACGAAGGGTCCTAGCTGTGGATGACGAACATCGGGCCCCGGCTGCCGCAGCAAGATGGCCGCATGACCTTGAACGACGACGCTCAGGCGGACACCGACAGCGACCCGTGGGATCTACGCGACGTAGCGGCATTTCTTCATGACGTGCAGGCACGCGTGCCCATCAGACACGGCGACGTGCTACTGGCCAAAGTGCTGGACGCGAGCACGACGCAACTACTCGAGGACGTCACCCTGCTGTGGCGGTGGACTGACCCCCATCACTGCGGGCAGGCGCGCGTGTTAGGCCACGCCGCCTACGAGCGGCTAGCCGTGCCGACGTGGAAGCACCCTGGGCCCTGCCGCACGACACTCGTTCCAATCATCGCCAAGAACGGAGGCGCGTGTGGTGACGATGACGACGACGTGTGTGCGGTGTCCGATCTCAGGTTCGTCAACGGATATATCGCCTTCGCTGGCACGTGGATCGTCATGAGCGAACGCGGGTGGCGCGCCCTTGGCCCGGATGCAGCGGGTGACGCGCCCCGGTTGGCCCGGCGAGGTCCCTGTTAGCCACTCCCCGTTGGAATGCCAACAGCCGACCAGGACGAGGTCCGGTGGTCAATGAAGGGTGGGCCGGTAGATGAGCTCTTGGATGTGGCCGTCGAGCGTCCGGTGCTCGACCAGTTCCAAGTCGAAGTCCTTCGCACCCTTGAAGATCGGGCTCTGACCGGTCTGACCGGTGATGACAGGGAAAAGCGTCACCTGCACGCGGTCGACGAGACCGGCGGCCATCAGCGCCCTGTTCAAAGACAGGCTGCCGTGCGAGCGGAGCGGCACGTCCGACTCCTCCTTGAGCTGCCCGACGACGTCGACTGCGTCACCGCTGACGACGGTCGCGTTCGGCCAGTCGAGGGGTTCTCGCAGCGTCGACGACACGACCGTTGTGGGCATGTTCCGCATCCGCGTGACCCACGCGTCACGCACGTCGGAGTCCTCGGCGCTCGAGGCCAGCATCTCCACGAATTCCCGGAACGTGGTGGCCCCGAAAACCATGCGCCGCTCCTCGGCGTACAAGTCGAGGCGGTGGTCGAGCAACTCGGGACCCTGCTTACCCCAGTACCCGGACCAGTTGGCACTGGCGGAGCCGAAGCCGTCAAGGCTGGAAAAGACGTCCCACGTGTAGGTAGCGGTCATGTCGGTCTCCTCGAGTGCTTTCTCGGTGATAGCCGTTTACTGCCCTACTGCCTGGTAGTCGGACCTCTTAAGCCCACGGTGGCCGACAATCGCGCGACGTAGGCGTGTCCCAGGGCCGCCTGTGCGAAGCTCGTACAGGATCGGCGCCGACTATGACCGTGATCGACGAGTCTCCAGCGTGAGGAGTCACAGATGGTTCGGGCAATGGTGTACGACGGCTTCGGTGGCCCCGAGGTGCTGCACATCGCGGAGATCGACGAACCC
>JAVEEB010000011.1 GCA_030840665.1 Frankiaceae bacterium
GGTGTGCGCAGTCGAGAGCCGATAGGCTGAATCTTCAACGCAGTAAGCCCATTTCGCCGTTGAGAGCACTCCGAAACGTGCCTGTGATGACGCCGCACATGCCGGCCTCCGGGGCTCGCGCAAACGAGCTGTTCCGGAGGCCGGCGACGCGGCCGGGCGTACATGCCAGTTGCGTCGATGACTGCGCACGAGCGTGTCAGTGTACGGAGGCGAGCTCGCCCGCATCGCTCACGTCCACATCGGCAAGGTGTCCGCCGCCGGGCATCGCGTGCGCATGACTGTTCGGCGAACGAAGTGCGACAACGGCCGCCGCCAAGAGGAAGATGCTGCCGACGAGCAGTGCCCGGCCGAGGCCATCCGTGAACGCGATCTGCCGCGCCGTCCCCGCCGCCAGCAGGTGTTGCGTGTGGCCCGTCGCGACCGCCGACAGGATCGCGAGCCCCAGTGCGCCTCCGAGTTGCTGCGACGTGTTGAGCAGCCCGGCCGCGAGCCCCGCCCGCTCCGGTGGCACGCCCGCGTTTGCCGCCGTCGTGATGCCGACAAAAACGCAACCGAGTCCGAGCGCCATCAGCACGAGCCCCGGCAACAGGTGGGTGGCGTACGAAGGAGTGCTTGGGATCCGGGACAACCAGAACATCCCGGCGGCGCCCAGCAAGGCCCCGACCACGACGACGGGCTTGGTGCCCGTCTTCGGGAACAGCTGGCTCGACACGCCAGCCGACAATCCGATCCCGAACGTCACCGGCAAGTACGCCATGCCCGACCGCAGCGCGGACCAGCCGACGACCTGCTGCATGTACAGGGTGACGAAGAAGAACATCGCGAAGAATCCAGCCAGGGCTAGCAATTGCGTCCCGTTGGCAGCGGCAAGCCCGCGGACCCGCAGGATCGACAGCGGGGCCAAGGGGTGCGCGTGCCGGCTCTCGTTGAAGGCGAAAGCAGCGAGCAGCACCACGCCGAGTGCCAACCCGGCAACGGTTCGCGTCGAGGTCCAGCCGCGGTCGGGCGCCTGGATGATGGCGTACACGACGGAGAGCATTCCGGCCGTGACGAGCACCGCCCCGACCGCGTCGAACGTCCGCCGGGCGGCGCGACGCTGGTCGTCGGCAAGCATCAGGTACGCCGCGATGATCGCGGCAGTAACGACCGGCAGGTTCACGTAGAGCACCCAGCGCCAGCCGGGACCGGTGGTGAGAAGGCCGCCGAAGATGACGCCCGCTGCGGCCCCGAGCCCGCTGATCGCACCCCACACGCCGAGCGCCTTGTTGCGTTCCTTGCCTTCCGCGAAGGACGTGGTGAGCAGTGACAACGCGGCCGGCGACATGAGTGCGGCCCCGATCCCCTGCGCCAGCCGGGTGCCGACGAGCATGCCCGCGGACTGCGCGGACCCGCCGACCAGCGACGCCATCCCGAACAACGCCAGCCCCGCCACGAGGATCCGGCGCCGCCCGAGGAGGTCCGCGAGGCGCCCGCCGAGGAGCAGGAACCCGCCGTACGTGAGGACATAGCCGCTAACGACCCACTGCAGGCTCTGCTGCGTGAACGACAGGTCCTTCTCGATCGAGGGCAGCGCGACGTTGAGGATCGACGCGTCGAGGACGTCGAGGAATTGCACCGTGCACAGGAGGAGCAACAGTGCCCCGCTCCCGCCCAGGCGTGCCTTGCCGGCCCGCGTCGCGGTCCGCCCATTCGTGTTGATCGCCATGCCAGCCTCCGAGAGCCCGTCTATTTACTGAGTGAGGGCTCAGGTTGACATGAGGGATTGCTGAGTGTCAACTCAGTAAATGAGAAATCTGCGTAAACTGCGGGTTATGACTCCCGCAGACGACACGGACCAGGCGCACGCGCGCCGGCGCGGCCGTCCGCCGTCCGGGGGCCGGGAGGCGATCGTCGCGGCGACCATCGACCTGCTCCGGGAACGAGGCGCCAGCCGCCTCACCACGCGTGAGGTCGCCGCGCGGGCGGGCGTGTCCGAGGGCAGCGTGTTCTACCACTTCGGTGACCGCTCCGGCCTGCTGACCGCCGTGATCAACCACGGCCTGCGGGCCTTCGGCGAGGTGCACGGCGAACGCGGCGGTGAGGTGGCGGCGACGCTCGATTGGTTCTCGAGGACCCTCGAAGGCTTCCTCGACATCGCCCTCGTCGCGATGATCGCCGCCCAGTCCGACGCGGAGCTCCGTACCGGCATGGCCAATCACTTCCTGACCAACAACCTCGGCCCGCACCGGGGCATCGAAGCGCTCGGCGCCTTTCTGCGGCGGGCTCAAACGGCCGGCCTGGTACGCCGAGATGTCGAGGCCGAATCCTTGGCCATGCTCGTCATCGGCTCGTGCTTTCTGCGGGTCAGCCAGCAGCAGATGATCGGCGCGGACTACGCAACGAAGTTCCCGGACCGCGAGGAGATGGTCCGCACATTGACCACGCTCCTGACGCCGGCCGGCGAGGGTGGCGCCTGAGGGCGGCTAGCCGCAGTGGTTGTCCTTGGCCGCGCGGTGGCCGGTGCAGACCGAATGCAGCGCCCGGCGCAGCACGTCGCGAACGTCAGGACTGATCCCCGCGAACAACCTCGCCTCCACGTCGGCGATCTGGCCCTGCAATTCCTGCATCGCCTTGGCGCCCTTGTCGGACAGGGCGACGATGTGGCGCCGGCGGTCCGCGGGGTCACGCACCCGCTCGACGAGACCCTCCGCCTCCAGGTCGTTCAGGAGGCCGACCAGGACGCTCGGGTCCAGGTCGAGCTCCTCGAGGAGGTCCTGCTGGCTCGTCGCGCCACCCTGCGACAGCCGCATCAGCAACTGGCCGTGGCGCGGCTTGAGACCCGTCGCCTTGAGCGTGTCGCGCAGGTTGTCCTGCGCCGCCTGACCGCCTTCGAGCAACAGAATCGCCAGCGGCACCTGCGACTCCCGTGACTGCGGCTCAGACATAAGGCGAGGCTAGCAGTCGCCGTACGATCTGTCGTTGCCGATCGTTGACATTTCTAAACGATCGACTAACGTGTACGAAGTGGCTGCCCTGCATAGAGCGGCCCCTGCGCAGATCGGAGATCGACATGGGGCTCCTGGTTCCCACCACGGCCGAGTACGTCGGCAGGTACGACGAGGCGGGCGAGGTGACCGCGTTCCGGT
>JAVEEB010000025.1 GCA_030840665.1 Frankiaceae bacterium
CATCACACCGGACTCCGCGATGCCGAGCCCCAGCCCGCCGTAGGCCTCGGGGATCAGCGCGCCGAGCCAGCCGCCTTCGGCGAACGCGTTGACGAACTCCCACGGGTATTCGCCGCGCTTGTCCTTCTCCCGCCAGTACGCGTAGTCGAAGTTGCGGGCCAGCTCTCGGGTGGCCTTGCGGACGACGTCGTTGGTGCTCTCGTCGGGACGGCTCATCGGTGCTCTCCTACCGTTTGACGAGCGGGCGTGGCACTTTGGTGCTGCGCGCGCGCAGCCACTCGCCGAGTGCTTTGGCCTGTGCGTCCAGCCGCAGCGACGAGGTGGCGCCATCGCCGAGCAAGCCCCGGAGGACGAAGTTGACCGCGCCGAGGTTGGGCAGTTCGTAACGCTCTATTGCCAATTCGCGCGTTTCGGGAAGGAGGCGCCGCAGTTCGTCGACGGTCAGGGTCGACTTGAGCCACTCCCACGCTTGCCCGTCGCGTACCCAGACGCCGAGATTCGCATCGCCACCCTTGTCGCCGGAGCGGGCATGCACAATCTCACCGAGTGAGGCGACGACGAGTTCGTCGGTCCATGATGCTTGCGCGACTGGCGAGTCGGCGTGCGGGGTCACCTCCCGCCGAGCGTCCTGTGAGTTGCCCCGTGCGATGGTCTCGGTCGTGCCGTCATGGTGGTGAACCGTGTGCTCGAGCATTGCTTGGTCGAGCAGTGCGGGCCAGTAGACACCGAACGCTGACCCGGGTTGTGGCGGGCCGAGCGAGTACAAGCCCGGATAGCTGGACAGGGCGAGCTCGACCATCTGTGACGAAAACCCACGCCCCGCGGCGTCTTTCGTGCCCTGCACTGCGATCCTCAGCAGCTCGGTTCCCAGGTTCTGGCTGTCGGGATCGTGCTGGGCCTGGCCAATACGGTCGATCGCCACCGCGTCGATCCCATCGGTCGCCTCGACGTAGCGGTGGACGGATCGCTCGACGAGGGCGGTCTTCGCGTCGAGGTGGGTGCCGGTGAGCGCGAAAATCACGCTGTTTTGCCAGCCGCCGATCCCGGTGATCGCGACCTTGGTCGTGGCCGGTGGCGCCGAGCCGCGCACGCCACGGATCTCGACGCGGTCGTCACCCAGGTCTGTCAGCGCGGCAGTGTCCAGGTGTGTGGTCACGTCGGAGTTGAGGTAGGCGGGTTCACCGATCTCGTAGAGAAGTTGAGCTGTGACGGTGTCTCGGGTGACGGCGCCGCCGGTGCCCGGGTTCTTGGTGATCACTGAGGAACCGTCGGCGTCGATTTCGGCGATCGGGAACCCCGGCTGCACGAGGTCGGCAACGGTCCGAAACCCGGAGAAGTTGCCGCCAGTCGCTTGTGGCCCGCATTCGATGACGTGTCCGGCGGCGACCGCGCCGGCGAGCGCGTCGCAGTCATTTGGGGTCCAACTCCACCACCAGGCGGCGGGACCGACGACCACCGAGGCGTCGGCGACCCGGCCGGTGATGACGATGTCGGCGCCGTTGGCCAGCGCCCGCGTGATGCCGAATCCACCCAGGTAGGCGTTGGCCGTCAGTGGCTGGTGCGGCCAGGATGAGAGCGGTTCGCCGCTCGCCAAATGCGGCAGCGAGTGGCCGGCTTGCTGGAGAGCGTCCAGGGGAGAGAAGACGTCGTCGCCTTCGATGTGGGAGACGCGAAGGTCGTAGCCGCGGCCCGCGATCAGTTCGCGCGTTGCGACGGCCAGCCCGGCGGGATTGAGCCCTCCGGCGTTGACGGCTAGCCGGATCCCGTTGGCGACGAGGTGCTCGAGCGCCGCGTCGAGGTGCTGCAGGAAGGTGGCCGCATAGCCCTTGGTGCTGTCTTTGGCGCGCGCCTTGCCGAGGATCAGCATCGTTACCTCGGCGAGGTAGTCGCCGGTGAGGACGTCGACGCCGCCGGCGCGCGCCATGTCGGCCATCGCGGAAGCTCGGTCACCGTAGAAGCCGGAGCAGTTCCCGATGCGGACGGGACGCTGCCCCCGCCCTGGTGCTGATGTCATGGTGTCGCCCCCGGTGTCTTGCTCACCCATGCCGTACCTTCGAACCCCACGTCACCGGAGGAATGCTGCTCGAACAGCTCGAGTGTCATGGTGTCGCCCTCGGCCGCGGTCACCCGTGCGGTGTAGGCCAGATCGGCGGGCGCATAGACGGGCTTACGCAGGCGATAGGTCACCTTCGCGACTCGCCACTCGTCGTCGAGGCCCTCGGTAACGCAGCGCAGAGCGAGCGCCGCCCGGAGATGGGAGTGCAGCGCGACACCAGCGTGGCCCTCCTCGCGTGCATAGGGCTCGTCGAAGTGGATGCGGTGCGGGTTCCACGTGACCGCGCTGTAGCGGAACAACTGAAAGGGAGTAGCCGTGTGCTTGAGCGGTGGGAGGGTGTCTCCCACTTGGAAGTTGATGGTCATGACGACTCCTGCAATGGGTTGCGCAGTACGACGGTGCGCCGGTTGCGGTTGAGAACGGCACCCTCCGCGGAGGAGAAGGTGTTGAGGGTGGTGACGAACACGCAGGGGCCCGAGCGGGTCTGTTTTGGAGTGACCGCCTCGAGAGTGGTCTCTAGTAGGACCTCCGTCCCCGCTGTCACGGGGTTGACCAACTCCATCTCTTCTCCGGCGCCCATCACGCGCAGCCCGAGGCCGCCGTCACCGAGGGGCATGTCACCGTCGTGTGGCGTTCCGTCGGGCTGGAGCTGGGCCTCGGGTGTTCCGACACCCCATTCCACGATCGCGGCCAGCATGTTCGGTGGCGCCACCACATCGCCGTACCCGGCCGACCGTGCGGCCGCAGGGTCGTAGTGACTCCTGTCGGTGACGCCGATGGTCATCGCATAGCGGCCGATGGTCACGGCGTCCAGCGTGCCGAGGCTGCGCCGAGCCAGGACCGCTCCGATCCGCGGCTGCGTCTGGACGTAGTACGCCTCCAGAGGAGTTCCGGGTTCAGGCGTGAACGACATGTTGACTCTCCTCGCCCGACAGTTCCGCCAAGACCACCTCTGTCGACTGGCCTAGCGGCTGGGCGGCCCGCAACGGTCCGACCGGCGAATCACTCAGGCGCAGCGGGCATCCCGGGACGGGGACCCGTCCCCGCGCCGAGTGCTCGACGTAGCGGATCATGCCGCGCTGGATCAGGTGCTCGTCGGTGTCGACCTCACGGATCGACTTGACCGGCGCACACGGCACACCGGCGGCCTGCAGGTCGGCCACCAGCTCGGCGCGGGTTCGGCTGCGGGTGACCGATGCCACCTCGTCGTCGACCGCATCGATATTGGTCACCCTGTCCCTGGCGGTGCCGAATCTCGGGTCGTCCATCAGCTCATGGCGGCCCAGTGCGGTTGCCACACCGCGCCAGTGCCGCTCGGAGATGCAGATGATCGCCAGCCAGCCGTCGCTGGCCGGGTAGATGTTGTACGGCGCGACCGCCATGCCGGAGTGCCGGTTCCCGGTGCGCTCGGGCAGCTGTCGCTCGGGATCGTTGTGTAGGCCACCCAAACTGGAGGCCAGCATCGGGTAGATCGTGTCGTGCATCGACACCTCGACGATCTGCCCCAGCCCGGTGCGCTCGCGCTGGAACAGGGCCGCGCTGATCGCC
>JAVEEB010000073.1 GCA_030840665.1 Frankiaceae bacterium
GTCGTCTTCACCGGGGTCGTTGTCACGCTTGCGACCGAACGGGAATGGACCGTGGCGGGCAGCGGGGCGAACACAGCGGAACTCACGACCGCCGCAGCGACGAGACCGCGCAGGCGGATCGAGGAAATCTTCACAAGAACTCCGTCGGCGAAGGTCGTGCCGCTCTTGAGAGCACATAGGGGCTATTGATGAAGTGGTCCGGCGTGTACGCGTAGTGATCATTGAACGACGGCGAGATTTCTCCTCCCCGTAACTTTGCTGTCTCCACGGCGCAACGCGGCACAGGTTGTCTAACAGACATGAAAACGATGTCGTACGACGAGATTTCGACGCAGCTGAGGCGGCCACATCAACGCCCGTCGATAGCGGCGCGCGCATGACGCCCGCAGACGTCACAGTCGTGCTTGCGTGCCACACGCAAGATCGCTGGGCGAGCATTGTGGCAGCCGTCGAGTCCGTCCGCCGGCAATCAACCCCCGTCGGAAATATCGTAGTCGCAGTTGATCACAACCCCACCCTCGCAGGGATGCTACGGGCCGAGCTGCCCGATGTCCTTGTTGTTCTCAACGATTCTCCGGACCGCGGCGCGTCAGCCACGCGCAATGCGGGCGCCGCGACCGTCACAACATCGTTGACCGCTTTCCTGGACGACGACGAAACCGCGGCAGCCGACTGGATCGATCGGCTCATCACCCCGTTTGCAGATCCCGCAGTCGCGGGCACCGGCGGTTGCTACCGGCCACGGTGGTTGGCGGGAAAGCCGCCGTGGTTCCCCGACGAGTTTGCGTGGGCCGTTGGCGGTTCGTACACAGGAATGCCGACGCAAACGTCGCCCGTGCGCAACGTGTGGTCGGGCAACATGGCCGTGCGTACCAAGGCTTTTCAGGGTATCGGCGGGTTTCGCAGCGGCTTCGGAAAGCTCGCCGGACGGTCCCGCCCGGAAGACACCGACCTGTGCATCCGCCTCGGCACGGCAACAGGCAAGCAGTGGATGTACGTGCCCGACGCCGTCATTGATCACGAAGTTCCCGGCGACCGCAGCACGTTTCGCTTCTTCGTCGGCCGGTCGTTCGCGGAGGGTCGCGGAAAGATCGAGATGAAGCGGCAACTGGCCGGCAAGGACACTCTCGACGCCGAGGGCGACTACCTCCGCCGCACGATCCCCCAAGGCTTGATCAATCACGTGCGCAGCGGCCACTTCTCGCGCGCGGCCGCATTGTTCATCGGGGTTGTGGCGGCGGCCATCGGCGCTGCGGTCGGTCTCGCTGTGGACTCGGTGGCGGCAACGCCCCCCGTCCCCGCCGGAGATCAGGCGGGCAGCCGGATCACGGAGGAGTCGGCGGCATGAAGATCCCCGGCGCAACGTCGATCACGCTCACCGTGCCTGTGATGTCAGGCGACAGGCGGCCCGCCCGCATCGTTGATCTTGAGCTGTCGTTGGCGATCGAGGACGTCCCGGCGTTCGACAGCGACGGGTACGGGTACCGCGACGCGTGGTTCATCGTTCGCATTTTCGACGAGGCCGTCGGCATGGTCACGATGGGCTTTCCCGACGGCGCAGCCGCGCTGATGGCGAACGCGATCGCGGACGCGGTCCGCTTCGAATGCGGGGATGTCATCGCTGCGCGCGTTGCGGAGGCCGGCGGCGATGTTGACAGTGCCCTGGCTGGTCTGGGCACGAGCCACACTCGCGAGCCGGCGTTCCTCGCGGCACATGCGCGATGGGCGTCCGACGGGCCCGACATCACCGTTGCCATTTGCACGCGCAACCGTCCTGCTGATCTGATGCGGGCGCTCGACTCGTTGCGGGAGCAGAGCTATCCGCGCTTTCGCGTCGTCGTCGTCGACAATGCGCCACCCGACGACGCAACACGTGCAGCTGTTACGAGTCGCCCTGCCTCCGAGCGCATCACCTATGTCTCCGAGAGCCGGCCCGGGTTGTCCTGGGCTCGCAATTGCGCCCTCGACATCATCACGACGCCGGTCGTCGCGTGGCTCGACGACGATGAGGTTGCCGACCGCCACTGGCTCATGGAGACCGCCGCGGCCTTCTGCCTGGATCCGGCGGCGGCGGCCGTGTCGGGGGTCGTCGTACCGGCAGAGCTGCGCACGATGCCCCAACTGTGGTTCGAAGAGTTCGGCGGACACAGCAAGGGGCGCGGCTTCACGGGCGCCCACTTCAGCCAGCGGGACGGCGGGCAGGATCCCCTCTACCCGCTGCCGCCGTTCGGTGTCGGCGCCAACATGGCGTTCGACACCGCCCAGCTCCGCGCAGTGGGTGGCTTCGACACGGCGCTCGGCGCAGGCACCCTCACGCAAGGCGGCGAGGACACCCTCGTATTTTCTCAACTGCTGCTGGCGGGTGGCACGATCGTCTACCGGCCGACCTCGTTGACTCGTCACTACCACCGACCCGACTACGACTCCCTGGCCCGCCAGATGCGCGGGTACGGGACCGGCCTCACCGCCTACTACAGCAGCCTCGTACGTTCCGACTGGCGTTTGCTGGTACGGCTCCTCCGCCTTGCCCCGCAAGCGCTGCGCGATGTGTCGAGGGGCGGCGAGGCACGCGCCGTCCCCGACTCGTTCCCCAAAGAGCTGCTTGGCGTCAAGACGCGCGGCATGGCGCAGGGCCCGTGGCTGTACGCCCGGGCACGCCGCGCCGCCCGCCGGCTGGGTCGCCCATGAGCGTTCAAGTCAGCCAGGCACTCCCCGCGCAAGCGCTCGCCGACGGCTCGACGCGTCGCCTCTACCGCGACGCGGCCTCCCTCGCCTCGTCGTCGATGCTGACGGCGGTGCTTGGCATCGCTTTCTGGGCCGTCGCCGCGCACACCATGCCCCCCAGCAAACTCGGCGTACAAACGGCACTTCTCTCGGCCTTTACAGCACCGGCGATCGTGGTCGCGTCGGGCGTGGGTGACGCGTTCACATCGCTGTTGCCCGCCGCGATCGGCACGAGGCTCCCCATCGTGCGGCGTGGGTATCGCCTCGCACTGGCCATGTCGGCGCTGGGCGGGCTGGTAGTTGCCGTGACGGCGATGGTCGTGCTGCCCGAAGTACGCGGGTCGATCGCCGCCGGTGCGGCCGTATTGATCGGCACGGTCATCTGGGCACTGTTCACCGTGCAGGACTCGGCGCTGACGAGTCTCGGGCGCGCTCACTGGCTGCCCTTCGAAAACGCCGGCGTGAGCATCGCGAAGATCGGTCTCCTGCCCGGCCTTGCCGCGGAGGCGCACGGCCTGCCGTTGCTCGTCGCGACATTGATCCCGGCCGTCGCAGCGGTCGCCGTGATCGCACCGCGGGTGCACGCGTTCGCCAGGTCGGCCGATGCCGGCACCCCGCACCTGCCCGCCGGTGCGTCCGCGCTGGCCGTCCGGCAGCTGAACGCGTTGACACGACGTACGACCGCGTCGGTGGCCTTGACGCTCGGCACACTCACACTGCTGCCGTTCGTCGTGACGGCCGTCGCGGGACCGGCCCAAGGAGCCGTGTTCGCGCTCTGCCTCAGCGTCACACAGAGCCTCGATTTCGTCGCGGCGGCTCTGGGCGTATCGCTGGTCGTACATGGCTCGGCGCGGCGTGCGGAAGCGGCCCACATGGCGCGCATCGTGCTGTTGCGCTCGGTTGTCATCGTGGGAGCCGGTGCGTTGGTCCTCATGCTGATCGCAGCCCCGGTCCTTCGCGCGATGAACCCCGCCTACATCGCACTTCGTGGGGTCGAGGTCATCACGATCCTGGCAGCCGCGTCGCTCGTGCGGACGGTGTTCGTCACGTGGTCCGCACTGCAGCGCGCGCGCCGCGCCTACCGGCCGATCCTCGTTCTGAACTCGCTGGGCGCCCTGACCCTGTACGCCATTCTCCCGATCTTCTGCTCGCACTGGGGCGCCGTGGGCGCCGCGAGTGCGCTCGCTGTCGCACAGGGCGTGCTGAGCCTCGGCGCGGCCGTGCACACGTTCGCGGCCACACGCGGCCGACGCAATCTGATGCAGGGCGGGTGAGCGGCATGGCTCCGCGGCAATCCGCGATCGTTCGGGTCATGAGCGGCTCCGGCCCGTCGACGTGGGCGGACGCCGTGTGGATCGGCGAGGTCGACGACACCAACCTGCCGGTGGACGACGCGCAGCTGCTCGACAGTGCCGGCTTCTCCGCGGCGCGGCTGATGGTGCGGCATGGACGCGTCCCCCGCGGCTTCGTCCACCTGCCCATCGTTGGCGGACGCGTGTCGGCCGAGGCTCTGCGCGACGCAGCCCTATCGCTGCCCGTGCAGCCGCCGGCACGCGCAGACGTGCCCACACCGCCGATCAGTGTCGTCATCTGCACGCGGGACAGGCCGGCGTTGCTCGAGGCGGCCCTCACGTCGGCACTGAGGCTCGACTATCCGAGCTTCGAGATCGTCGTCGTCGACAACAATCCGGCCAGCAACTCGACGAGGTCCATCGTCGAGTCGTTCGGTGACGCGACGCTGTCGGTCGTCGACGCGCCCATCCAGGGGCTGTCGCGCGCCCGCAACGTCGGCCTGGCAGCTGCCCGTCATGAGATCGTCGCGTTCACCGACGACGACGTCGTCGTCGACCCCCTGTGGTTGCGGGGAATTGCCGAAGGGTTCGCGCGGGCAGCCGACGTTGCCTGCGTCAGTGGCATGGTGCCCAGCGGAGAGCTCGGGTCGATAGCGCAGGGCTACTTCGACAGGCGCGTGCAGTGGGCGAGCTCGTGTGATTCCCACCTCTTCGCGCTTGCCGACGAGCGGCCGGGCGAGCCGCTGTTTCCGTTCCAGGTCGGCAGATTCGGCACCGGCGCCAACTTTGCGCTCCGTCGCGATGTGGCCATCGAGCTTGCCGGGTTCGACGAGCGGCTCGGCATCGGGTCCCCGACGGGGGGCGGCGAGGACATCGACATGTTCGTCCGCGTGCTGCTCGCCGGTCACCGGCTCGCGTACGAGCCATCGGCCCTCGTGTGGCACCGCCACCGCTCCGACCTCGCCAGCCTCACGCGCCAGATCCGCGACTACGGCACCGGGCTCGGCGCGTGGATCATGACCCTCGCGATGAACCCGTCGACGGCCGCGATGATCCTGCGCCGCATCGTGCCAGGGATCCGACATGCCTGGCGCATGACCCGCGTGGACATGCCCGAGTCCGAGGTCCCCGTGGACTTCGCCCGGCTGTCACGCGTCGAAAGACTTGCAATTCTCGCTGGCCCGTTCGCGCTGCTGCGGGCTAGTCGGTCGGGGGCGTTGGCCCGACCGTTGCGCTCCATCCCGGCATCACTGGGAGCTACACCAACGCAGTACGTGGAGGTCACCACATGAAGATCACCCGCACCCGTCTTGCGCAACTCGCATCCGTCGATGCTCTCGCTGACTGGGCAACCATCGCCGCAGTGGCCGGGCTCGTCTCCGGGCTGCCCTTCCTGCCTTCCGTTGTCCGCGGGCTGCTGCTCGCGCTCTTCGTGTTCGTGGGTCCGGGCGCCGCGATCCTGAGCTGGGCCCGGGCGTTGCCCTCGTCGGCCGTCCCCGCACTGGTGCCGGTGGTCGGCATGGCGGTCGTCCTGATGGTCACCGCCGCCGCGGCGATGACGGGGGTGTGGCAGCCACGGGCGACGTTGTACGTCCTCGCGGTCGCCGTTGGCGCGTCCACCCTCGTGAAACACCGGAGGGGACGCACGCACAGCACGGAGGTGACCGCATGACCACCCTTCTCATCCGCACCGACGAAGAGCCTGCCGCCCAGCCCGTCAGCCGCACTTCACGACTTCCGCAACTCCCGTTGGGGATCCTGACCGTCGCGCTCGTCTGCTGGGTCGTCGCCGTGCCGACTCTGGCGGGGGCGAAGACGTCCGACTTCGGGTTGCTCGCGACCGGCTCGCCCGCTCTGCTCGCGTCGATCCTGCTGGTGGTGCTGGGTTTTGCCGCGGCTGTCCGCAGAGGGCAGGTCGGCGTCGCCGTCATCGCGACACTGCTGATGGTGCTCGTCCAGCGAGCGGCGGTCTCCGTCGCGACGGCTGTGCCGTTGTACAGCTGGACGTACAAACACCTCGGGGTCGTCGACTACATCGCCAAGAACGGGCACGTCGCGCACGGCGCCGACATCTATCACGGGTGGCCCGGCCTGTTCGCGGCGACCGCCTGGTTCTCCGGGATCTCCGGGATCGCGCCGATCACGATCGCGCACTGGTTCACGCCGGTCATGCACGTGCTGCTCGTGGGCCTCGTGATCGCCATGGCCAGGGCGTGGGGCGCGTCGTCCATGGTTGCCGTGACCGCTGCGTTTCTCGTCGAGAGCTTCAACTGGGTGGCGCAGGATTACTACTCGCCGCAGGCCGTTGCCCTGCTGCTCGCCGTCGGCCTGCTCACCGTCGTCGGCTTGTCCCGCGATCGGCCCATCGCGCCGTGGCTCATCGTCTTGCTGTTCGCGGGCATCACGGTCACGCATCAACTGACGCCGTACTGGCTGCTGCTGGCCACCGGCCTCCTTGCCGTCACCCGGCGCTTGCGGCCCTGGTGGCTGCCGGGCGTGCTGGCGGTGATCGCCGGCGGATACCTCCTCCTCAATTGGAACGTTGCGAGCCACTTCCCCCTGCTCTCGTTCAACCCGGTGGCGAACGCGCGCTCCAACATCGCCACGACCGGTTCGGCCGGGCAGCAAATCACGAGCCTGCTGGTGCGCGCCCTGTCGGTGCTGTTCTGGTTGTCGGCCGCCATCGCGGCCGTCGTCGAGAAGCGACGCGGGCAGCCCGTGCTGGCACGCATCGTGCTCGCGTTCAGCTCATTCATGCTGCTGGGCGGCCAGGGCTACGGCGGTGAAGCCATCTTCCGTGTCTTTCTGTACGCCTTGCCCGGCTGTGCGCTGCTCGTCGCGCCGCGGGTGGTGCGACTGTGTCAGGCCAGGATGCCCGCGCGCTGGCTCGTCAGTGCCCTTCTGGTCGTCGCCACGGCCGCGTCGGCGCAGGGCTTCTTCGGTGGCTGGTTCGCCAACAGGATGACGCAGGAACAGGTCACGTTCTCCGAGCAATTGCTTGCCCGTGCCACCTTTCCGTCTTACCTGACGGTGGCGGCCCCCGTCTGGCCCGAACGGCCGACGAGCCGGTACGTCGACTTCGTACGCTTCAAGGCGGGCTACGACTACCCGATGGTGTACGCCGCAAAGCTGGTCGGCTCCCACTTCGACACCGACGCGGACTACCAGACCTTCATGAACACCGTCGCCGGGCGCGACGGCGGCCCGACGTACCTCATCATCAGCCGCCAGATGGAGATCTACGACACGTACTTCGGCATTCTCCCGCCGGGAGCGCTGCAGAACCTGCGCGCCCGC
>JAVEEB010000081.1 GCA_030840665.1 Frankiaceae bacterium
ACCGAGTCCTGAGCCGCGACGGCCTCTGGGTCGACGCACCCTTCTCCTCGTACGGGGTTCAGCCCCTCATGCGGTTGACGCTGACGCGCAACTCGCAGCGCAAAGTGATCCACGCGACGGCCGATCACCGCTGGTTCGTGTCTGCACACAAGGACCAGGAAGTCGTCACGCGTGCCCTGCAGTCGGGGCAACGGCTCGTGTCGGTCTCCCCGCTGCGGCCTCTCGTCGGCGCATCCGCACCCATGCCGCTTCCCGCCCGTCACGACGGCACGAACGGCACGAACGGCACGAACGGCGCAGCGTGGGTCGTGGAGTCGGTGGAGGAGACCGACCGCGTCGAAGAAGTTTTCTGCGCAGAGGTCGAGGACGGTCACGCGTTCGTCCTCGCGGACAACCTGTTGACCGGCAACTGTTTCGGGTGCGGCGAAGGCGGCGACGTCATCACCTTCCTACAGAAGGTCGAGCACCTGTCGTTCTCCGAAGCGGTCGAGCAACTGGCCGGCCGCGCGGGCATCGAGCTCCGGTACGAGGAAGGCAGCGCCGCCCTCGGCAAGGAGAAGGGCCAGCGCGGTCGTCTCGTGGCGGCCCACGCAGCGGCCGCCGCTTTCTACACCGAACAGCTCGCGAGCCCCGAGGCGATCGCGGGCCGGCGGTTTCTGGCGGAGCGCGGCTTCGACGCCGACAGCGCCGTCCGGTATGGCGTCGGCTACGCGCCCAAGGGCTGGGACGCGCTGACGACCCATCTGCGGGGCAAGGGCTTTCACCCCGACGAACTGTCGACGGCGGGCCTTGCGAAGCCGGGGCAGCGCGGCCCCATCGACCGTTTCCGCGGCCGCCTGGTGTGGCCGATTGCGGACATCGCCGGCGACATCATCGGGTTCGGTGCCCGCAAGTTGTACGACGACGACAACGGCCCCAAATACCTCAACACCCCCGAGACGCCGCTGTACAAGAAATCTTCAGTCCTGTATGGGCTTTCGCTCGCGAAAAGCGAGATCGCGAAGCGCCAGCAGGTCGTCGTCGTCGAGGGCTACACCGACGTGATGGCCTGCCATCTGGCCGGCGTCCCGACCGCGGTCGCGACTTGCGGCACGAGCTTCGGCGAGGAGCACATCCGCGTCCTGCGCCGGCTGCTGATGGACCAGGCGGAGCACAGCGGCGAGGTGATCTTCACGTTCGACGGCGACGCGGCCGGGCAGAAGGCCGCCCTGCGCGCGTTCGCCGACGAGCAGAAGTTCGTGCTGCAGACGTTCGTGGCCGTGACGCCGGGCGGCCTCGACCCGTGTGAGCTCCGCCTCGCCAAGGGCGACGCGGCCGTGCGCGACCTGGTGGCCGGTCGGGTGCCGCTGTTCGAGTTCGCTCTTCGTACGACGATCGAGAAGTTCAACCTGGACACCACCGAGGGCCGGCTCGCCGCCCTCGACGCCGCGGCGCCCATCGTCGGCGGGATCCGCGACCGGGGCCTCCGCCAGCGGTACGCCGTGAACCTCGACCGCTGGCTCGGCTTCATGGACGAGGCCTTCGTCTTGCAGCGGGTCGTCGAGCACGCGGGCGACACCCCCGGCGGCCGCAGGCCCGCGGCCGCTCCCGTCAAGGCCGCCCCGGACCCGCGCGACGCCGGGCTGCTCGTCGAACGCGAGACGCTCAAGCTCGCCATCCAGCGGCCGGCCATGATCGGGCCGCGGTTCGACGCGCTGCCCGAGGACGTGTTCACCGCGCCCGCGTACGAGGCCGTGCGCGACGCGATCCTGGCCGCCGGTGGTTGCGTCGCCAGCACGGGCGGTGGGGCCTGGGTGGCCGCCGTGGCGACCGGCGCGGACGACGACGTCACCCGCAGCCTCGTCACCGAGCTGGCGGTCGAACCGCTCATGTCCGGCAACGGCGTCGATGATCGCTACGTCGCCGAGCACCTCGCCCGCATCCAGGAAATCGCCGTTACCCGGCAGATCGTCCGGATCAAGTCCAGGCTGCAGCGGGTCAACCCCGTGGAACAGGCGGATGATTACAACAAGCTCTTCGGCGAGCTCATCGCGCTCGAGGGCTTCAAAAAGCGCCTCCGCGCGCAAGGAATAGCGGGCCTTTGAGCGCCCGTTCGGCGGTCACAGCCGCCGATTTCCTGCCGATGACGCAAACTGAGACCATGTACGACGCCACCAGCCCCGGTGCGCGCGCCAGGTTCGACGGAAGGCCGACATCCAAGTGAGTCCCACCGCACTGCCTCGTGAGGCACAGGTCGACGAGGTCAAGGACCTGATCACCCGGGGTAAAGAGCAAGGCTTCCTCACGTCCGAGGAGATCGGCATCGCCCTCACGGCCGCCGAGCTCCCGCCTGAGCAGACCGACACGGTGCTCAAGGTCCTCGCCGACGAGGGCATCGAGGTCGTCGAAGGCGGCGACGAGGAGGAAGAGGACGACCGTCCCGCCCCCGGGAAGCGTCGCGCCGACGAAGAGGTCTCCCTCAAGGCGCCGACCAACGACCCGGTCCGCATGTACCTCAAGGAGATCGGCAAGGTCCCGCTCCTCACCGCCGAGGAGGAGGTAGACCTCGCCAAGCGCATCGAGGCAGGCCTGTTCGCCGCCGAGAAGATGGCAACGGCGACGAAGAAGCCGACCGACAAGATGCGCAAGGAGTTCGACTGGATCGAGCGCGACGGCGAGATCGCCAAGCGCAAGCTCGTCGAGGCCAACCTGCGCCTCGTAGTGTCGATAGCCAAGCGCTACGTCGGTCGCGGCATGCTCTTCCTCGACCTCATCCAGGAGGGCAACCTCGGCCTTATCCGCGCGGTCGAGAAGTTCGACTACACCAAGGGCTACAAGTTCTCGACGTACGCGACCTGGTGGATCCGTCAGGCCATCACGCGGGCGATAGCCGATCAGGCGCGCACCATCCGCATCCCCGTCCACATGGTCGAGACGATCAACAAACTCGTCCGCATCCAGCGTCAGCTCCTGCAGGACCTGGGCCGCGAGCCCACTCCCGAGGAGATCGCGAAGGAGATGGACCTCACCCCCGAGCGGGTGCGCGAGATCCAGAAGGTGTCCCAAGAGCCGGTGTCCCTCGAGACCCCCATCGGTGAAGAAGAGGACTCCAGCCTCGGCGACTTCATCGAGGACTCGGACGCGGTCGTCCCCGTCGACGCCGCGAGTTTCATCCTGCTGCAGGAGCAGCTCGACTCCGTGCTCCACACGTTGAGCGACCGTGAGAAGAAGGTCATCCAGCTCCGGTTCGGCCTCACGGACGGCCACCCGCGCACGTTAGAAGAAGTGGGCCGGGAGTTCGGCGTGACCCGCGAGCGCATACGGCAGATCGAGTCCAAGACGCTGTCCAAGCTCCGCCACCCGTCACGGTCGCAGAAGCTGCGCGACTACCTCGAATAAATCGATCGTGTACGACGAGAAGCCCGCCGCAGAGTCGCTACCGGCGGGCTCTCGCGTGTCGTGGGGCGACTCGCGGCATATGTCGGCGCCGTCCCATTTCTCACCCGAACGGGCCGGCGACATTCGCCTGATCGGCCTATCAAGAGCGGCGTCGACACGTCACGATGTGTCTGCGGCAGTGGGGCCGCCAGGGGGATCGAGTGCCGCACCTCGCGGCGCGTCTCGCGACAGCGAGCACGCCCTGATCGGCGAGAGAGGCACCACCGTGAAGCTGGCCAGCGCGCCATCAAGTGCGCGGAACAGCCGCCTCAACCGTCCAGAGACGCACATGGTGCGCGCCCGTGCGGTCACGCGACGGGTCCTCGCCGCCGTCGGCGCAGCCGTCATCTGTCTCGTGGCCGCTGGAACAACGACCGCAACGGCACAGGCAGCGGGAGGTCAGCTCCCGTTTCCCCCACAGGTCGCCCCATCCACGTCGCAACTGTGGCTGAGTGACACGGCGACACAGGTCAGCATCCCGTATGCCACCTACAGCCTCAGCTCGAACGCCGCCGTCTTCTACGCGATCATCGCGGGGCCGGACGTCGACCCGGCCGGCAACGGGCCGACCGTCGCCGACGGCCTCTGTGCCGGCAGCGCGACCGGCACGTGCACCCTCACGGGGTTGCGTCCGACCGTGTACGAGGACACCGTTCGCATCTTCTCCCTCGATACTCCGGCGACGACGCTCGCCGACTCCGCTGTCACTGGCGCGCTCACGGCGGACGTCTCCGTCCGTCGCAACAGCGAGCCGGACGTCGCACGACTGACGCCGACGAGCGGGTTCGTCTCCACGGCCGAGGACAATGCTGTGTACGTCGGCCTCAACATTGCGGCCGGGTTCGACATCAGCGCGCTCGCCGCTTCCGGGCAGCCGACGCCGAATGTCTCATTGACGGTCACGTTCCGCATCGACTCGAGCGGGCCGCCCCCGATCGTCGTGACTGGGCTGACCAACGTGGTGACGACGAGCCTGCCGCCGTCGTGCCGGCAGGACCTCACGTGCTGGCAGGTGATCGGGACGGCGACCACCGGCTCGAGCGGGATCGGTCATGTGAGCGTCGCCATCACCGAGCTGTACGGCCAGGTCGGGGTGTACGCAGTCCCGGACTTCGTGGGTTACCACGCGACGGCCGCCTTCCAGACGGTCCTCGAGGCTCCCGTCGCGGCGATCACCGGTGTCGTGAACGGCCGCACGTACACGATGGCGACCTTGCCGTCGATCGGATGCACTCAGGACGGCGTGCCCGGCGGTGCCGCGGCAGTGACCGTCGACACGTCGACCATGCATGATCTGTTGATCACCTGCGGTTACGTCGACGCCCGGATCACCGTTTCGGACCTCAGCCTGCGGCCGCTGGTGCCGGCGGACATGACGGTCATGGCGACATCGGATGCGGGCACACCGGTGCCCTTCGCGATCCGTTCCGTGTTTCCGGCAACGTGCGACCACGCTGCCGGGTCCCTCTTCGCGATGGGCGCGACCGTTGTCACGTGCGACGCGGGGTGGGGCGCGTCGCAGTTCACGGTCACCGTGGTGGTGGCCCCACCGGTCATGGTCGCTCCACGTCAAGTCGTCGCGTACGCCGACGGCACCGCGGGTGTTTCCGTCAGCTTCGTGGCCGCCGCGTCGTCGATGGGAGTTGCGGTTCCCGTGGCCTGCGACCACGCGACCGGGTCCGTCTTCGTGCTGGGCACCACGCGCGTGACGTGCTCAGCTGTCAACCCGACCGGCGACTCGGTCACGGTGCAGTTCCCCGTGGTCGTGAAGCTCGGCGGCGTCGCCTTCCGCGCACCGCTGTCCCGCGGCGGGACGATCCGACGGGGCACACGCCTCCACGTGCAGTTTCGTCTCCTGCGTGCAGACGGCCGCACGTCCATCTCCAACGCGGATGCGATGTCGCTACTGCGTGCGGGACGGGTGACGGTCGTGTGGGGTAAGGCCGGGTCATCGACTGCCACGGCCGTAAGGGTCAGCTACGACACGGTGCTGCACGCCTTCACGGGCTCGACGGTCGTGACGAGCAGCTGGCGGCGTGGGTCGACCTACAGCGTGACCGCGACCGCTAGAGCCGCTGACGGCACAGCAGTTGGAGGCCGGTCCATCCGGATCGCGGTGGTCGCCGGCTGACAGGCCGCAGTGTGGGGTGATCCGCGCAATGTCCGCGATCTTGCAACCTGACGGCGTCGAGATCCGTCTATGAGCCGAACGCATGTGCCACAGGGGACCCATTCGGCCACGTGTCGCAGAAGCTGCGCGACTACCTCGAATAAATCGATCGTGTACGACGAGAAAGCCCGCCGATGCGAACGCGCATCGGCGGGCTTCTCGCTTGTGGTGGCCCTTTCGCCTTACCGGCGGACGCTGCGCACGCGGCATTTGTCGGCGGGGTCCCATTTCTCACCCGTTTGGGTTGTCAGGGTTGGCCCGAATGGCGTATCAAGTGCGCGAAAAGTGCCCCAGGATGAGCGGGTGCCAGCCGTCGAGGGGCTGCGGGCGCCCGATCGTGTCCCGATTGGTCATCCTGGAAGGAACCGTCTGTGTCGAACATCTTGCTTGCCGGGGGAAAGCGGGTCGCCGCTCGCGCCGCCATCGTTGCTCTCTCAGCCCTTGCCGTCGCCGTTCCGGCGTCGGCCGCGCGGGCCGTCGTGCCCGTCTCATCGGTCTCCCTTTCGCCCGCGGTAGCCACAGCTGCAGTCAACGTGGCAGTGACCTATACGGTCGGCGCCAGGGACGCCATGGGCGCCTGGGTCAGCGGTCAGGCCATCAACGTTGAGCTGCAATCAGCAGCGTCGTCAGCGGCGCAGCCGATTTCCGTCACCGGGCTGGCCGGCGCGGTCTCTGGCGGAACGAGCGGTGCCTGGCTTGTCACCGGAACAGTCACCACTGGCGTCGGCGGCACGGTTTCCTTCACCGCGGCTGCGAGTGTTCCGAGCAGCGTGGTTGTTCGCGCGTACGTCGGCGCAGCGCCGTTCAACGGGTCGCAGCCGTCGAACACCGCGACGCTGTTCACGAGTGGATCAACCGGCAACGCGGCCGTTTTCTCCCTCTCGGCGTCCCCGCTCACCGCCCCTCAGGCAGTCGGTGCCGGTCAGTCGGCAACGGTGCGTGCGTACGACGTGCTCGGTGGCTCGGTCGCGGGTGCTTTTCCCTCCGCCTTCGTCACCGGCGCGAACGCTGGAGCGATCACGACGTGCTCCATCACCGATCTCACGGGCCTCACGACCTGCACCTACAGCAACCCGAACGCGGGCTCGGACACCCTGACCGTCTACGTGAACCTGCCCACCGGCATGGGGCCGTTCTACGAGCCCGGCGAGCCCGCGGTAAGGGTGACGCGCATCTCGCAAGCTCCGGCGCTGCCGCCGACAGTCACCGTGCCGGCCAACATCACCCGATCGGTGCGTGTGGGCCGCCCCGGTGAGACGGTGCGTTTCGCCGCGACGGCAACAGATCCGATCGACGGTGCGCTCACCCCGACGTGCCTCCCGCCGAGCGGCACGCTTTTCCCGGCCGGCATCACGACGGTGACGTGCAGCGCCACCAATAGCCACGGACTTACGGCCTCTGCAACCTTCACGATCACCGTGCTGGTCAGGGTGTAGGTAGCCGGGCAGCCACCCAATTCCGGTCTCGACGAGAAAGCCCGCCGATGCGAGCGCGCATCGGCGGGCTTCTCCATGTACTGGGCTTACTGGTAGACGCGCACGTAGTCGATGACCATGTTGTTCGGGAAGACGCTGGTCGCGTCGGGTGCTCCCGGCCAGTCACCGCCCACGGCGTTGTTGAGGATGATGAAGAACGGGTGGTCGTACACCCACGGTCCGCGCGTCGACTCGATCGTCGACTTGTTGGCCGTGAAGAAGACGTTGCCGTCGACGTAGAACGTCATGTGGTCGGCCGCCCAGTCGACAGCGAAGATGTGGAACCCAGCCTGGAAGTCGCTGCCCAGGTTGTACGGGGCGCCGTAACCGCCGCCGCCGTTGTAGGCCGGGGCGTGCAGCGTCGAGTAGATGGTGTTCGGTTCCTTGCCGACGTGCTCCATGATGTCGATCTCGCCGCAGCCGGGCCAACCGGCGGTCGGGTAGTTCGCGCCCAGCAGCCAGAACGCGGGCCACAGGCCCTGCGAGCCCGAGACCTTGATGCGGGCCTCGGCGTGCCCGTAGGTGAAGCTGAAGTGGTCCTGCGTCTTGATGCGCCCTGACGTGTAGGCGTGCCCGGCGTCGTTTGCGCGCGCCTGGATGACGAGGTCGCCCGCGCCGTCCATCTTCGCGTTGTCGTTGGGCGTGTAGTACTCGGCTTCGCCGTTGGGGCCGCCGCCGGTCTCGGCCGTCCACTTGCTCGCGTCCGGGGTCGTGCCCGAAGCCCCGTTGAACTCGTCGGAGAAGACGAGGTGCGTCGCGGGGAACGTCACGTTCGGCGGTCCGGCCGGCGGTGCGACCGGTTGACCGCCCGTGCCGTAGACCTGGAACTCCCACAGCGAATACCCGTAGCCGTTGGACCGCGCTGTGCCGTACATGCGCACGTACCTGCCCGTGCCGTTGACGGTGAGCGTCTCCTTGAAGCCGGCACCCGTGGTGGTGCTGTAGATCGGCGTCCAGTTCGCGGCGTCGTTGGAGACCTGGATCTGGTACGCGGTGGCGTACGCCGCGTCCCATTGCAGGACCACCTTGTGGATCTGGGCGGTTGCGCCGAGGTCGACGTACATCCAGCCGGGATCGACCCAGCCGTTGACCGAACTCGTCGCCCAGCGGGTCGCCGGGTCCATGTCGACGGCATTGGCGCCCGAGCAGTTGATGCACGCCCCCTCGTTCTGGAACGTCGAAGCGACCGTCGGCTTGTTGTACGAAAGAAGCACGTCGCCGTTTGTGCCCGTGTTCGTGGGTGTGGGGGTCGGCGTGGGGGTTGCAGTGGTGGCCGTCGGCGTGGGAGTCGGGGTCGGCGTCGGCGTGGCCGTTGTCGACGCGCCGGAGAAGATTTGCAGCTCCCACAGCGAATAGCCGTACTGCGTGGTGCGCGCCGTGCCGTACATGCGCACGTAGCGCCCGGACCCGGTCACAGTCAGCGTCTCGACGCCGCCCCCGCCCGTGGTGGTGTTGTAGACGGTCGTCCAGTTCGTGGCGTCCGCCGACGTCTGGATCTGGTACGACTTCGCCGCCGCGGTCTCCCAGTTGAGAACCACCTTGCAGATCGGCTGCGTCGTGCCGAGGTCCACCTGGATCCACTGCGGGTCGCTGGCCACGGACTCCCAGCGGCTGCCGGGGTTGTTGTCGACGGCCAGTGCGGCGGTGTTGGCGCCGTTGACGCTCGACGCTGTGGCGGTCTTGCCCTGCGCCACGTTTGTGGTGCCGCACGTGGTGGTCGGCGGAGTCGTACTGGTGGTCGGCGTCGGTGTCGGCGTCAGTGTCGGCGTCGGCGTCGGCGTGGTGCTGCCGGTGCCGGCCGTGAAGACCTGCAGCTCCCACAGCGAATAGCCGTACTGCGTCGTGCGGACCGTGCCGTACATGCGCACGTAGCGGCCGGTGCCGCTCAGACCCGTGAGCGCCTGCACGCCGCCGGCGCCGGTCGTCGTGGAGTAGATCGAGGTCCAGTTCGTGCCGTCGGTGGACGTCTGCACCTGGAACGACTTCGCGGCCGCCGTCTCCCAGTTGAGGTTGACCGACGTGATGTTGTACGACTGGCCGAGATCGACCTGGATCCACTG
>JAVEEB010000084.1 GCA_030840665.1 Frankiaceae bacterium
GGCGACAGGGTTCGCCGTCACCAAGAACGCACACATGCTCGCGCTCGCGCCGGCGGTCGACCCGAAGAAGCAGCGCCAGTTGTACGAACTGACGGACGCCGGGTGGGTGCAGGTCCGTCCGCGTGGCGACGGCGCCGCGGTGCTTGCGGTGATGTACCCGGGCTGACCGGGCTCGCGCCAAAACTTGTGCACAGGCAGGGAGATCACCCCGCCCGTCCACAACACAACGGTTCACGGCGGCCCCCGACCGGTCGCTCCGGCAACGTACCGGGCATGTCACCCGTCGCGAGCATCCTCGACGCCATCCTGCCGGACACGTGCGTCGGCTGCGCCCGGCCTGGGGGCGCCCTGTGCCCACCATGCCTGGCGGCACTGCACAGCGAATTGCCACGCCGTCGCGACCCGACGCCGAGGCCGCGGGGGCTCCCGCCGGTCACCGCTGCCGGGGCCTACGCCGGCACCCTGCGCACGGCACTGTTGTCGTACAAGGAACGAGGCCGGACCCGCCTCGCCGAGCCTCTCGCCCGGCTGCTGGCTGCCGCGATCGTCACCGCCTTCTGCGCTGCTGAGGTGGCCGGACCGATCGTGATCGTCGGGGTGCCGTCCACAGCACGTGCTCGCCGGGACCGCGGTCACGACCACGTCGAGACGCTCGCCGGGGCTGCCGTGATCTCGCTGCGCGCGGCCGGGATACCCGCCGTCCGGCTCCGCGCGCTTCGCCGTCGTGGCTCGGTGCGCGACTCCGCCGGGTTGTCCGCCGACGAACGGGCGCACAACGCGGGAAGTGCTTTCGTCGTACGACGTCGTGCTCGTCGGGACGTGCGCGGCCGGACGGTCCTCGTCGTCGACGACATCGTCACGACGGGGTCCACGGCGGTTGCAGTGACTCTCGCGCTGGAAGCTGCCGGTGCCCGGGTGGCCGGAGTTGCCGTCGTCGCCGCCACCGCGCGGCGGTGTCTCGTCAAGGCCGACGTGGAGGTCTAGCGTCTGCTTTTCAAGGATGCCGTCCTGACCCATCGGTAAAGTCCTTGAGAACCGTGGTGGCGTGCCGATGGGTCATCTGTTCGTCAGTAGGGCAAGCTTTCCGTCCGGGCCCGTACGCTGGGCCGGAGACCTACGAAGGGACCTGTCGTGGACATCGTGGTCAAGGGACGTCACGTCGAAGTGTCGGAGAAGTTCCGCAAAACGGCCGCCGAGAAGTTGGCCAAGCTCGACCGCTTCGACGCGCGCGTGACCCGCATCGATGTCGAACTCATCGAGGAGCACAACCCTCGACTGGCGGACATGAAGGACCGCGTGGAGCTGACGTGCCTGTCGAAGGGCCCCGTCATCCGCGCCGAGGCCGCGTCCTCCGACCCGCTGGCGGCCCTCGATCTTGCCCTGGAGAGACTCCAAGCGCGCTTGCGGCGGGCCAGTGACCGCCGGCACATTCATCACGGCTTGCGGACCCCCGCGTCGGTGAAGACGTCGACGAGCAACCTGCCGCAGGGCGGCGCGGGCACGGACGAGCCGACCGAGGACCAGCCCAGCGGCGTGATTTCCAACGAGCGGCTCGGCGTCATCGGCGATGGCCCGCTGATCGTGCGGGAAAAGTCTTTCCCGGCGAGCCCGGTCACCCTCGACGAGGCCCTGTTCGAGATGGAGCTCGTCGGCCACGACTTCTACTTGTTCGTCGACAAGGAATCCGGGGCGCCCAGCGTCGTCTACCGGCGCCGCGGCTACGACTTTGGAGTGATCCGCCTCGCGCTTGAGGCGTGAGTGCGGCCCCCGGGGGAAGCATCGCGTCAGTGGACGCCTCCCGACCCGGCGTTCGCGTGCGATCATGACGTGGGGGCCGCTTCGCAGCCCCGTCAACGACGGCAGCTGGGTCGGCGGGCTCCCGTCCGACCAGACAGGGGAGGACACGCGTGAGCAACGACGTGGATTCCGGCGCACTGGGGGGCGCACCTGTTGAGCCCATCCGGGTGTTGATCGTTGACGACCATGCCCTGTTCCGCCGCGGGCTGGAAATGGTGCTCGAGCAAGAGCCGGACATCGATGTCGTCGGGGAAGCGGGCGACGGGGCCGAGGCTGTCGCCAAGGCGGCGGACCTGCTGCCCGACATCGTGCTCATGGACGTGCGGATGCCGAAGCGGTCGGGCATCGAGGCGTGCCTGGCGATCAAGGACACCGTGCCGAGCGCCAACATCATCATGCTGACGATCAGTGACGAAGAGGTCGACCTGTACGACGCCATCAAGGCGGGCGCGATGGGTTACCTGCTCAAGGAGATCTCCATCGAGGAGGTCGCCGGCGCGATCCGGGCCGTGTACGGCGGCCAGTCGCTGATCTCGCCGTCGATGGCCAGCAAGCTGCTCAACGAGTTCGCGTCGATGATCCGCCGCCAGGACGACCGCCAGCAGCTGCCGACCCCCCGCCTCACCGAGCGTGAGATGGAAGTCCTGCGCCTGGTGGCCAAGGGGATGAACAACCGCGACATCGCCCGCGAGCTCTTCATCAGCGAAAACACGGTCAAGAATCACATCCGCAACATCTTGGAGAAGCTGCAACTGCACTCCCGGATGGAGGCCGTCGTCTACGCCGTCCGGGAAAAGCTGCTCGAGATCACCTAACGCCGCCGCCGCCCGTTTCCGGGATCGGGAATCCCACCGGGGTCACCGTTCGTTGGGCCGGGGACTCGCGGGTGCCTCCGGCGCCCCGTGTGCGCCTACGATAGGCGCAAGCTACGTCCGTCAACTCGGGAGACACCCTCGTGGTTCTGGGAAAACTTGTTCGCCTCGGTGAGGCCAAGACCATTCGCAAGCTTTCCGCGCTTGCTGCGCAGGTCAACGCGCTCGAGGAGGACTTCACTCCTCTCACGGACGCGGAGCTCCGCGCCAAGACCGAGGAGTTCAAGCAGCGCTACATCGACGGCGAGACGCTCGACGACCTGCTCCCCGAGGCTTTCGCTGCCGTCCGGGAGGCCTCCCGCCGCACCCTCGGCCAGCGCCACTACGACGTCCAGTTGATGGGCGGCGCGGCGCTGCACCTCGGCAACATCGCCGAGATGCGCACCGGTGAGGGCAAGACCCTGGTGTCCACCCTCCCGGCGTACCTGAATGCCCTCGCCGGTGACGGCGTCCACGTGGTGACCGTCAACGATTACCTGGCCAAGCGCGACGCGGACTGGATGGGCCGGGTCCACCGTTTCCTCGGCCTGAAGGTCGGCACGATCCTCGCCCACATGGAGCCGGCCGAACGCCGCCTCGCCTACGCGGCGGACATCACATACGGCACCAACAACGAGTTCGGCTTCGACTACCTGCGCGACAACATGGCGTGGGCCCCCGAGGAGCTCGTGCAGCGCGGGCACGCCTTCGCCGTCG
>JAVEEB010000133.1 GCA_030840665.1 Frankiaceae bacterium
ACGCGCGACGCCATCGAGGTCATCGTCGAGCAGGCGGGCGTGCCGGTCGTGGTCGACGCCGGCCTCGGCGTGCCGAGCGACGCCGCGGAAGCCATGGAGATCGGGGCCTCGGCCGTCCTCGTCAACACCGCGATCGCCGTCGCCCGCCGCCCCGTCGACATGGCCCGTGCCTTCGCCCTCGCCACCGAGGCGGGCCGCCTCGGCTACCTCGCCGGCCGCGGCGAGCAACGCGACGCCGCGGAGGCGTCGAGCCCCCTGACGGGCTTCCTGACCGGGGCGCACGGCTCATGACGAGCCCGCAGGGCGGTTTCGCGCGTGAGCTCGCCGCCATCGACCTCAAAGGCCTTTCCCTGTACGCCGAGCTCGCCACCGACGCCGACGTGACCGCCGCGCTCGCCGCGGACAGGGTCGACCTCCGCCACCTCGCCGCCCTCCTGTCGCCGGCCGCGGAACGGCGGCTCGAGGAGCTCGCGAGCGCCGCCCAACACGTGACCCGCCAGCGCTTCGGCAAGGCCGTCCGGCTCTTCGCGCCGCTCTACGTCTCCAACGCCTGCTTGTCGACGTGCACGTACTGCGGCTTCGCGAAGAACCTCGACGTGACCCGCCGCACGTTGTCGATCGATGAGGTCGAGGCCGAGGCGCGGCTGCTGACCGACCGCGGGTTCCGGCACCTGCTGCTCGTCGCAGGGGAGCACCGCATCGAGACGTCCGCCGACTATCTCGTCGGCGTTCTGGAACGGCTGCGCCCGTTCGTGCCGTCCCTGTCGATCGAGACGCAGACGTGGTCGGACGACACGTACAGCCGGCTTGTCGCCGCCGGCCTCGAAGGCGTCATCCACTACCAGGAGACGTACGACCGGACGCGGTACGCCGAGGTGCACGCCGCGGGCTGGAAGCGCGACTTCGACCGCCGCCTCAACAGCACCGAGCGCGCCGCGGAGTCCGGGGTCCGCCGGCTCGGGATCGGTTCGCTGCTCGGCCTCGCGGAGGACTGGCGCGCCGACGTCCTCGCCCTCGCCGCGCACGCGGATTTCCTGCTGCGCAAGTATTGGCGCACCGAAGTCACCATGTCGTTGCCGCGCATCAAGCCGAGCGCGTCGGGTTTCCAGCCGCTCGTGCCGGTGACAGACCCCGCGTACGTGCAGGCCCTGTCCGCGTTGCGACTCGCGGTGCCCGACGCCGGCATCGTGCTGTCGACCCGGGAGCCCGCCGCGCTGCGCGATGGGCTCGTCAACCTCATGGTCACGAGCATGTCGGCGGGCTCGTCCACCGAGCCGGGCGGCTACTCCACGCCAGGCGCGTCGCAGGAGCAGTTCTCCATCTCCGACGAGCGGTCGCCGGCGGACGTCGCCGCGATGCTCGAGGCCGCCGGTTTCGAGCCGGTGTGGAAGGACGCGTTCGGGTTGCACGAGACGGTCGGCCTGTGACGGACCCTGTGATGGCCGACGCGCCCGAAACCGTCGACGACGGTCCGCTTACGCCGCCGGCACCGAGCCTGCGCCGCGTGGTCGTCGTCGTCGGACCGCTCATCGCCGCGTTTCTCGTGCTGGCGTTGCTGATCGTGCACCCGTGGCACAAGCGCGAGTCCGGCGTCGGGTTCGGCAACCTGGGCGCAGCCCCGTCGTACACCTTGACTGACCAAAACGCCAAGCAGGTCTCATCTTCTGCGTTCAACGGCAAGATCCAGGTCGTCAGTTTCCTCTTTCCTTTTTGTACGACGTACTGCCCGTACACGACCCACCAGCTCTCGGTGCTCGAGAAGCGGTTGGCGGACGCCGGGCTCGCCGACAAGGTGCAGTTCGTCGCGTTCAACCTGGCGCCGGCGGACTCGGGGCCCTCGGACCTGGCGACGTACCTGAGCCAGTACGGCGTCGCCCCGACAGATCCGCACTGGTCGTTCCTGACCGGCACGCAGGCGGACGTGGACGCGGCTGTGCGCGGCACCTTCGGCGTGCAGTACCAGAAGATTCCGCTCGACACGGGCCACCCGAACGGCGCCGACGCCGTGCCGGTGCAGCCGAACGCCCTGGCCGAGGCGAAGCACGTCAACTTCGACATCGTGCACAACGAAGTCATCACCATCGTCGGCCCCGACGGCGTGATCCGCGGCGCCTTCGACCACGTTGTCGACGTGACCACGAACGAGCTGTACGACACGGTCACCAAACTGCTGGCCGCCAGCTAGAACCCGTAAGCGAAACGACGAAGGAGACAGCCAGCCATGACTGAGGAAAAGGTGCGATGGGGCTTCATCGGCGCCGGCGGCATCGCGACCGGCGCGCTCGGCCCGGCGATCGCCAACGCGCATAACGCCCAGCTGCAGGCAGTCGCGGCGCGCGACCTCGCACGCGCCCGGGCGCTCGCCGACAAGTTCGGGGGAGCGGTGGCCTATGGCTCGTACGACGACCTCATCGCGGATCCCGACGTCGACGCTGTCTACATCTCGCTGTCCAACGACAACCACAAGCCGCTGTCGCTCGCGGCGCTCGCCGCCGGGAAGCACGTCCTGTGCGAGAAGCCGCTGGGGATGACCGCCGGGGAGGTCGAGGAGATGACCGCCGCTGCACAAGCCGCCGGACGGATCCTCATGGAGGCCTCCTGGTACCGCTGGCACCCGCGCACGCAGGCCGCCGAACTGCTCGTCGCCGACGGCACCATCGGCACGGTCCGGTCCGTCGAGTCGGCGTTCACGATCGACAACGTCTCGCCCGACAACTACCGCCACGAACCCGCCCGCGGCGGCGGCGCCCTGTACGACGTCGGCTGCTACCCGGTGTCGGCGTCGGTGTGGGCGTTCGGCGGCGCCGACCCGGAACGCGTCGAGGCCCGCATCGAGGACTCCGCGACCGGGGTGGACTTCGTCACGGAGGCCACGCTGCATTTCGCCGGCGGCGGCACCGCGCACATCTACAGCGGCATGAACGAGACCGAGCGTCAGTCGCTCGTCATCACCGGTGACGCGGGGTCCATCGAATTCGGCGAGCCCGCGCTGACCGCCAACCACACCGCCCCCGCGGAGCTGTGGGTCACCACGGCCGGCGGCGTCGAGCGGATCGAGTTCCCCGCCGCCGACCCGTACCAGCTGATGCTCGAGGCCATGAGCGACGCGATCCTGGGCCGCTCCGCCTGGCTGTTGCCGCTCTCGCAGTCGCTCACGATCGCCCGCATCCTCGACGCGGCGTTCGCGGCCGGGCGCGCCTCACGGTGACCCCGGCAGCGACCCGCAGGTGGTGACCCCGATCCGCTCGTGTCAGGCTTGGCAGATGGACTTCGACGTACTGATCGACGAATGGCTCGCACTGCCCGACGTGGCGACTCTGCTCGACATCCCCTTCATGCAGGCCCGCCAGTTGGTCAACGACCACAAAATCATCGCTGTCCGTCGCGGCGACAACAACGCGCTCTACGTGCCGGCCGTGTTCTTCCAGGACGGCGCCATCGTCAAGCATCTGACGGGGACGCTGAACTTGCTGCGCGACGCCGGCTACAACGATGACGAGGCCATGGGCTGGCTGTTCACCGCCGACGAGACGCTGCCCGGCTCACCCATCCAGGCCCTCGTCGAGAACCGCGGCACCGAGGTCAAGCGGCGCGCGCAGGCGCTCGGCTTCTGACTGCGATGGCAGACACCACGGCGATCGCGGTCACGGTCAACGGCGCCGTCCGCGAACTCCGCGACGGCACGACGTTGCCGGACCTCCTCGCCGAGCTGCGGCTCGGCCTCGGCTGGGTCGTCGTCGAGCGCAACGGCGAGGCGCTGACCCGCCCGGTCGCGGCCACGACGATCCTGGCGAACGGCGACGTCCTCGAGATCGTCCGCGCGGTGGCCGGTGGCTGAGCGCACGGCCCGCTGGCGCCGGGAGCGGCTGGCGAGGGCCCGCCTGTATCTGTGCACCGACGCGCACGGCGGCCCGGCCGCGCTCGCGGGCTTCCTCGACACGGTGCTTGCGGCCGGGGTCGACATCGTCCAGTTGCGCGACAAGTCGATCGAGGCGCTCGAGGAGCTCGCGTTGCAGGACGTGGTCCGTGTGGCGGCGAAGCGTCATGGCGCGTTGTGGGCGGTCAACGACCGGGCCGACATCGCGTACGCCGTGCAACCCGACATCCTGCATCTCGGGCAGGGCGACCTGCCGGTACACGTGGCCCGCGAGTTGCTCGGCCGCGACGTCCTCATCGGCCGGTCCACGCACTCGGAGGAAGAGGTCGACCGGGCCGCCGCGGACGACGAGGTGGACTACTTCTGCGTCGGTCCGACGTGGCCCACCCCGACGAAGCCGGGCCGTGCGGCGCCCGGGCCCGATCTGCTCCGGCACGCGGCCGCGACCCTGACTCTCAAGCCCTGGTTCGCGATTGGCGGCATCGACGCGGCCCGGCTGCCGGTCGTTCAGGCGGCGGGCGCCACGCGGGCGGTCGTCGTGCGGGCCATCACGGATGCCGACGATCCGGCGGCCGCTGCGACCCAGCTAGCCCTGGCGCTGCGCGACCGGCAATGAAATCGACCGGCGGGCAGGGGGCGGCGCCGGCGGCAGCCAATGCTCGTCGAGCCATTCGCGCATCTCGGTCGCCAGCCGCGGCTTGCTGAACCAGAAACCCTGCGCGAAGTCGCAGCCGAGCGCCGTCACGGCCTCCAGCGTCTCGAGGTTCTCCACGCCTTCGGCAACGACCCGCATCCCCAGGTTGTGGCCGAGCTCGATGACCGAGCGCACGATCGCCGCATCGCACGGGCTGGCCGTCATCGCGAGGACGAAACTCTTGTCGATCTTCAGTTCGGTGACCGGCAGGTGCCGCAGCTGGCCGAGACTCGTGTAGCCGGAGCCGAAGTCGTCGAGGCTGAGCACCACTCCCGTCGCCGCGAGGGCACGCAACACGCCCGCCGCCCGGAGCGGATCGGTGATGAGTGCCGTCTCGGTGACCTCGAGCAGCAACCGGTGCGGCTGCACGCCGGCCCGCGCGAGCGCCGCCTTGACGACACCCGGAAAGTCGGGTCGCTGCAGGGTCCGCGCCGAGATGTTCACGGCCATCGTGAGGTCCGGCGCCGAGTCCTCCCAGTCGACGAGCTGGGCCAGGGCCGTGGCGAGCAGCCATTCCGTCACCGGCTCGATGAGGCCCGTCTGCTCGGCGACGGGGATGAACTCGTCGGGCAGCAG
>JAVEEB010000210.1 GCA_030840665.1 Frankiaceae bacterium
TGAAGCGCCGGGTGTACGCGGCGCGCGTCACCGGTGACGTGGACGGCGCCGACCTGTCCGGGGTCGGCGGCACACCGACGTTCTTCATCAACGGCCGGCGGCACCACGGCGCCTTCGACCTGAAGTCTCTGAGCGCGGCGGTCGTCACCGCGGGCGCACGAGCTGCGATCGCGCCGGCTGCGTCGAGCAACTCCGAGCCCCCCAACAACACGTCGCCCGAACCCCGGTAAGGACTCCCGCAGGCGTTCGAAATCGGAGCGATTCTGAGGGCGCCCATAGGCGGTCGACAAGATCGTCACTACGCGTGTCGGTGGCAACGCGAAGTGCTACCGTTCGATCAACGGTAGGCGTTCCGGGGGAAGCCCTGGGCCCATCGGGGCCTCCAGACTGTGCGGGCCCGCCGGCGCCTCCGGAAGCCTCGCTTCCGACCCTGGTGACGGACATCCGCACACCACGGCTCCGGAGGCCCGAATGTCGCCCGTTTCCTCGTACCGCCGTGGGCAAGGTCGCTGCACGAACCACCTCCTCCTCCGTCCGTGACGAGCTTCGCCCGCAACGCGCCGATCAACACGGAGCCGCTGCAGGACGCCATCTTCAACAGCGCCAACTTCTCGAGCATCGCGACGGACGAGAAGGGCGTCATCCAGATCTTCAACGTCGGCGCGGAGAGGATGCTCGGGTACGCGGCGTCCGACGTCGTCGACCGGATCACCCCCGCCGACATCTCGGACCCGGGCGAGCTGATCGCCCGGGCGGCGGAGCTGAGTGCCGAGCTCGACACCCCCATCACGCCGGGCTTCGAAGCGCTCGTCTTCAAGGCCTCCCGCGGGATCGAGGACATCTACGAGCTGACGTACATCCGCAAGGACGGCAGCCGATTCCCCGCCATCGTGTCGGTGACCGCGCTGCGCGATGCCGACGGCGCGATCATCGGGTACCTGCTCATCGGCACGGACAACACGGCGCGCAAACAAGTCGAAGCCGCCCAGGCTCTGCTCGACCAGCAGCTGCGCGACCAGCAGTTCTACACGCGCTCGCTCATCGAGTCGAACATCGACGCGCTCATGATGACCGACCCGCGGGGCATCATCTCCGACGTCAACCAGGAGATGGTCGAGCTGACGGGCCGCAGCCGCGACGACCTCATCGGCGCGCCCTGCAACAACTTCTTCACCGACCCTGCGCGCGCCGACGCAGCCATCGTGCGCGTCCTGAGCGAACACAAGGTGAGCGACTACGAGCTCACCGTACGGGCGAAAGACGGGACCGAAACGGTCGTGTCGTACAACGCGGCAACGGTCCACGACCGGGACGGCCAGCTGGTCGGCGTGTTCGCCGCGGCCCGCGACGTCACCGAGCGCAAGCGTTTCGAGAGCACGCTCCAAGACAAGAATGTCGAGCTGGAACACGCCAGCCGCATGAAGTCCGAGTTCCTGGCGACGATGTCTCACGAACTTCGTACGCCGCTCAATGCCGTGATCGGCTTCTCCGAGGCGCTGCGCGACGGCCTCATCGGACCCATGACCGACAACCAGCTCGGCTACATCGGCGACATCTTCACGAGCGGTCAGCATCTGCTCGCGCTCATCAACGACATCCTCGACCTGTCGAAGGTCGAGGCCGGGATGATGGCGCTGGAGTTCGAGGCGGTCGACCTGGAGGGACTCCTGTCAGGCAGCCTGGCGATCGTCAGGGAAAAGGCCGCCGCGCAGCACATCACGCTCGACCTGCAGATCCTCGACGACGTCGGCGCGCCGCTGCTCGACACACGCAAGACGAGGCAGATCGTCTACAACCTGCTGTCCAACGCCGTGAAGTTCACGGGGGCCGGTGGCCGCGTCACACTCACCGCGCGGCGGGTGCCGCGGCTCAGCGTCGGTCGGCTGCCGGGATCGTGGCCCGCCCGCCGGTTCGCGGTGCCCACGAACGAGTACGTCGAGTTCCTCGAGATCGGCGTCAGTGACACGGGCATCGGCATCTCCGAAGCCGACATGCTCAAGCTGTTCCAGGCTTTCAGCCAGATCGACAGTGGACTTGCTCGCAAGTTCGAGGGCACCGGGCTGGGGCTCGCGATGGTGAAGCAGCTGACGGAGCTGCACGGCGGGACCGTCGCCGTCTCCAGCCTGCCGGCGCAGGGCGCCCGGTTCGTCGTCTGGCTGCCGCTGCGCCAGTCTGCCGTCGTCTCAATGCCGGTGCCGTTGCCGCCGCCGCCGGCACCGGCAGTGGCCGCTGAACCAACCGCTCGAGAGTCCCGGACCGCGCTAGTGGTCGAGGACGACGACAAGACTGCCGACATCGTGCGGATGCTCCTGGAGGCCGAGGGCTTCACCGTCATCCGCGCGAACAGCGCCGAAGATGCCTTGCTGCTCGCCGGCGATCGGGACCTCAGCCTAATAACGCTCGACGTCCTTCTCCCCGGCATCAACGGCTGGGAGTTCCTCTCGCTGATCCGCGACAACGTGGCGCTCGCGAAGGTCCCGGTGGTCATCGTCGCCGGCGTCATCGACAACAACCTGGCGATGCGCGGCGGGGCGGCGGCCTTGCTGCAGAAGCCGATCAGCCGCGACCAGTTGAAGGCGTCGCTCGCGCATCTCGGGCTGCACGCCACGCACGATCAGACGCACACGGTGCTCGTCGTCGACGACGACCCGAAGGCCGTCGAACTCATCGCCGCGTTCCTTCCGACACCGGCCTACGCCCTCGTGCGCGCGTACGGCGGGACGGAGGCCATCATCCTGGCGCAGCGATTGCATCCGGATCTGATCCTGCTGGACCTGATGATGCCGGAGGTGAACGGATTCGACGTCGTCACGGCCTTGCAACGCAGCGCCGACACTTCGGACATCCCGATCCTGGTCGTGACGGCTAAGCAGATCACGGCCGAGGATCGCGCGGCCCTGTGCCACGACTCGGGGACCATGATCCGCATCGTGGACAAGGCCGGCTTCAACCGGGACGCCTTCCTGAGCGAGGTGCGGCGCGCCCTCCAAACCGAGATCGAGGCCAGGTCATGGCCCGGATCCTGATCGTCGAGGACAACGCCGCGAACATGAAACTCACGGTGCTTCTCGTGACCAACGCCGGACACACCCCCATGTGCGCAATCGACGCCGAGACGGGACTGATGTTGGCTCGGTCCGATCACCCTGACCTCATCCTCATGGACGTGCAGCTCCCGGGCATGGACGGCCTCGCGGCCACCGAGTTGCTCAAGAGCGACCCGACCACCGCCTCCATTCCCGTGATCGCGTTGACGGCGATGGCGATGAAGGATGACGAGAAGAAGAGCCAGCGCGCCGGCTGCGACGCCTACATCGCCAAGCCCCTCCGCTATCGCGAGCTGCATCAGGCGATCGACGAACTACTTGCCGCCACCGGCGAGCATGCGCCGTCTACCACGAGCGCTTCGGACACGGGACCTCAATGACGGACGACGCAGTGATCCTGATCGTCGATGACGAGGAGCGGAACCGGCGCGTCCTGCAAGTCATGCTGCAGGCCGAGGGCTACGTCACCCTCGTCGCCGAGGACGGGCGATCCGCGCTGGATGTGGTCACCCTTCACCACGTCGACCTCATCCTCCTCGACGTAGCGATGCCCGGCATGAACGGCTACGAGGTGGCCCGGATCCTGAAGAAGGACCAGTCGGCGAAGCAGATTCCGATCATCATGGTGACCGCGCACGTCGACCGTGAGACGCGAATCGCCGCCCTCGAGAGTGGTGTCGAGGAGTTCCTCACCAAACCCGTGGACCGGGCGGAGTTGTGGCTGCGAGTGCGCAACCTGTTGCGGCTCAAGGAATACGGCGACCTCCTCACCCAGTACAACTACACGCTCGAACAACGGGTTGCGGAGCGAGCCGCCGACCTGCACCGCTTCCGGCTGGCGATGGATTCCACCGCCGACGCGATCTTCCTGACGGACAGGGCGACGATGCGATTCGTCGAGGTCAACGCGACGGCCTCCAGCATGTTCGGGTTCACGCGCGAGGAACTGCTCTCGATGGGTCCGGCCGAGTTGAACGGCTCTTCGTCCGAGGACCTTGCCGCGGGCTTCGACGCGCTGATCGGCGGCGACGGCCGCAACAGCGTCGTCCAGGTCAACGTGCGCCGCAAGGATGGCACCGAGTTTCCCGTCGAGGTGAGCAGGCACGCGCGGGAGACGGCCGATGGCTGGCTCCTCGTCGGGGTCATGCGCGACGTGACGGAACGCGTCGCCGCCGATGAGCGGCTGCAACAACTCGCGCACTACGACCCACTGACAGGACTGGCCAACCGGCGGCTGTTCTACGACAGCCTCCACAAGACGCTGGCGTTCGCCGCCTCGAACGATGTACGCGTCGCGGTGATGTTCCTGGACGTCGACCACTTCAAGAAGGTGAACGACACCTTGGGCCACGACGTCGGCGACCGGCTCCTCGCGCAGGTTGCGGACCGCCTCGTCAACTGCGTCAGGACGCGGGACACCGCCGGCCGTCTCGGTGGCGACGAGTTCGGGCTGATCCTGGCCATGGAGCACGATGCGTACGGCGCTGCCGCCGTCGCCAACAAGGTGCGGGCCGCTATGCGCCCGCCGTTCGAGCTGGACGGCAGCCAGGTCAGCATGACCGTCAGCATCGGCATCACGATGTACCCGGACGACGCAGAGTTGCCGGACACCCTCGTCAAGTACGCCGACACGGCAATGTACGGCGCGAAGCAGAGCGGACGGGACACGTACCGCTTCTTCACGCCCGAGATGAACGCGGCCGTCATCGATCGCCTGCGCCTGGAGCAAGCACTGCGCGCGGCCGTCGACAACTCGGAGTTCGTGTTGCACTACCAGCCGAAGGTGCGCACGGGCACTGGCCGCATCGCGGGGCTGGAGGCTCTCCTGCGCTGGCAACGGCCCGGCCACGGCCTCATCCCGCCGAACGACTTCATCCCGGTGCTCGAGGAGACCGGCCTGATCCGGGAAGTCGGCACGTGGGTCATCAACGAGGCGTGTCGCCAGCTCGCCGAATGGGCCGCGTGTGACGTGGGGGCCCAACGGGTCGCCGTGAACGTGTCGGGACGGCAGTTCGTCGACGGCGACCTCGACCACGACATCGGCGCGGCACTGGCCGCCCATGGCGTGGCGGCGGACTGCCTCGAACTGGAACTCACCGAGAGCTCGCTCATGGCCAACACGCACCGCACGCTGGCCACGTTGCGACAGCTGAAGGCCCGCGGTGTCCGCGTCTCGATCGATGACTTCGGGACAGGGTTTTCGTCCCTCGCGTACCTGCGCCAATTCCCCGTCGACACCCTCAAGATCGACATCGCCTTCATCCGTAACGTCACCACGAACATCGTCGACGCGGCCATGACCGAGATGATCATCCGGATGGCGCACACGCTGCAGATGGACGTTGTCGCCGAAGGCGTCGAGACCGCGGCGCAACTGGCGTTCCTGAGCGGTCAGGGGTGTGACGAGATCCAGGGCTACTACTTCAGCCGCCCACTCCCCGTGGCAGACCTCGAGGTGCTGCTCCGCACAGACGCCGCCCTACCGTCCAGTGCCACCGGCTAAGTCGCCCGAATCGCGCCTCAGGCGCCTTGCCGCGTGCCCCACGCGTAGGTCTGCTTCACGAGCTTGAGGTAGACGAAACTCTCGGTCGTGCGGATGCCGGGGATCGCGCGCACCTTCGCGTTGAGGAGTTCGAGCAACTCGTCGTCGTCGGTGCAGATGAGCTCGCACAGGATGTCGAAGGCCCCCGCCGTCAGCACGACGTAGTCGACCTCGTCGATCTCGGCCAACCGGTCGGCGATCTCCCGCGTGTCCCCGTCGACGGTGATGCCGATCATCGCCTGGCGCGCGAGGTTGACGGTCAGCGGATCGGTGATGGCGACGATCTGCATGACTCCGCTGTCGAGGAGCCGCTGCACCCGCTGGCGGACGGCCGCCTCGGACAGGCCGACCGTCTTGGCGAGCGTGGCGTACGACGCGCGCCCGTCGCGCTGCAGCTCGTCGATCAGCGAGCGGTCGACCTGGTCGAGCGTGCGCGCCAAGGCACGACCGGTGCTCGTGGCCGGACGAGGCGGGCCATTCATCTGCGGCGCCCTTTCGCTACGGGGGATGTCGAGCATTGTGCCGGAAACCGCGAAGGTCGCGACATCCGGTTCTAGAAGTCGAAGCCCACACCGAGCCGATCCAGCAGGCGGAGCCACGGACCCCGCCGGCCACCGGCGGCATCGGCGCGTGCCAGCGCCCTCGTGGTGGTCGTGATGCCCGCCCAGGCGAACGGCTCGGGCGGGAACGGCAACGGCCGCTTCCGCACCATCGACAGCGCCGTCAACTCCGTGTCGCTGCCGTCCAGCAGGTCGAGCACCACCTGCGCCCCGAAGCGCGTTGCCGCGACGCCGAGCCCGGTGAACCCCGTCACGTAGGCGACACGACCGCCGTACGCCGTCCCGAACAACGGCGAGAAGCGGGTGCTGGTGTCGATGACCCCGCCCCACGTCGAGTCGACGCGCGTGCCGGCCAGCGCGGGAAACGTTGCCAGCAGATGCTCGACGAGGAGCGCGGCCGTGTGGCGGTCGACGTCGTACCGGACCCGGATGCCCTTGCCGAAGTGATAACCCGGCACGTACCCACCGAAGACGATCCGGTCGTCCCGCGTCAGCCGGTAGTAGTGGAACAGGTTGCCGCCGTCCGAGATGCCCTCGCGTCCTGCCCACCGCAGCGCCGCGCGCACGTCGGGCGCGAGCGGTTCGGTGACGATGACGTGGTCGTACACGGGCACGGTGTACGGGCGGGCCCGGCGCAGCGGCGACGGGAACGCGTTCGTCGCGAGCGCGACCTGACCCGCGCGGATGACGCCGTCGCGCGTCAGCACGTCGATGCCGTTGGCGGCGCGGCGCAACCTGCGGACCGGCGTGTGCTCGAACACGCGCACGCCCGCGCGGCGGCACGCTTCCGCCAACCCCCACACGAGTTTCGCCGGGTGCACGAGGGCAACGCCGTCGGGGTCGTAGCGGGCGCCGAGGTACGACGGCGAGTCCACCAGGGCGCGCGTCTCGTCGCCGTCGAGCATGCGAACGCGGGGGGTGAAGGTCCTGCCCACCTCCACGTGGGCGTGCAGGTCGTCGAGCTGCCACGGCGCGACGGCCACGGTCAGCTCCCCGGTGCGCTCCCATTCCGCGTCGATGCCCAGTCGGGACAGCGTGTGCTCGATGGCGTCCAGGTTGTCCCGCCCGATGCGTACGAGAGCGGGGTAGTCCTCCGCGAAGTGCGCGAGGCCGTTCGCCTGCCCGTGCGTCAGCGACGAAGACACGAAGCCACCGTTACGCCCGGACGCCGCCCACCCGACGGTGCGCCCCTCGGCGAGGGCAACGTCGCGCCCCGGGTCGCGCTCCTTCGCGAGCAGCGCCGCCCACAGGCCGCCGTACCCGCCGCCGACGACGACGAGGTCGGCGCTCGTACGGCCGGTCAACCGGGGACTGACCTCGCGCGGCGGCACGTCGGCCAGCCAGTGCACGCGTTCCTGCGCACCGGCGAGGGCGTGGGCGACGGCGGACGGCGTCGCCGCCGGTGCCGTCAGGACAGGGCCTCGTCCAGCGACTGCCACGACAGGCCGTGAGCCTGCGCGACCGGCGCCGACGTCAGGAATCCGTTGTGGGTCGTCAGACCGCTCGCGAGCGCCGGATCCTTGCGGCAGGCGTCGCGCCAGCCGCGGTCGGCGATGTTCAGCACGTAGGGCAATGTCACGTTCGTCAGCGCGTACGTGGACGTGTGCGGCACGGCGCCCGGCATGTTCGCGACGCAGTAGAAGACCGACTTCTCCACCATGTACGTCGGGTCGGCGTGCGTCGTCGGCCGCGAGTCCTCGAAGCAGCCGCCCTGGTCGATCGCGATGTCGACGAGCACGCTGCCCGGCTTCATTCGCGAGACCAGGTCGTGGCTGATCAGCATCGGCGCCTTCGCACCCGGCACGAGCACGGCGCCGATGACGAGGTCGGCGTCGAGGACGGCGCGTTCCACCTCGTACCGGTTGGACGCGACCGTCTGCACGTGACCCTGATAGATCGAGTCCATCTGCCGCAGCCGGTCGATGTCGCGGTCGAGCAGGATCACCTCGGCCTGCATGCCGAGGGCGATGGCGGCGGCGTTGCGACCCGAGACGCCCGCGCCGATGATGACGACCTTCGCGGCGTAGGTGCCGGAGACGCCGCCCATCAGTACGCCGCGGCCACCCTGCGCGCGCATCAGGCAGTGGGCGCCCACCTGCGGGGCGAGGCGGCCCGCGACCTCGCTCATCGGGGCGAGCAGCGGCAGCGAGCGGTCGGGCTTCTCCACGGTCTCGTACGCGATCGACGTGACGCGATGGTCGAGCAGCGCGTCGGTGCACTCGCGGGACGCCGCAAGGTGCAGATAGGTGAACAGCACCTGGCCGGCGCGGAGCCGGTCGTACTCCTCGGGCACCGGCTCCTTCACTTTCAGGATCAGCTCGGCGAACTCCCAGACCTCGTCGGCGGTGGCGAGCATCTTGGCGCCCGCCGCGACGAAGTCACCGTCGGGAATCGCTGAGCCCATCCCCGCGTCGGCCTCGATGACGACGTCGTGGCCGTGGGCCGTCAGCTCGTGGACTCCCGATGGCGTGAGGGCGA
>JAVEEB010000236.1 GCA_030840665.1 Frankiaceae bacterium
GACCGTGCGCTGGGCCTGGTCGTTGAGCTTGAGGTGGACCCAGTCGACGGTGAAGTCCCGGCGGCGCTCCTGGGCGCGGCGGATGAACTCCCCGCGCAGCTTGGCGCGGGTCGTCTGCGGAGGCACGGACTTCGCCTCGAACACAGCGAGGTCGGTGGTCGCGCGCTCGACGGCGCCGTTGCGCTCGAGCAGGTAGTAGAGGCCGCGGTTGCGGTTGACGTCGTGATAGGCGAGGTCGAGCTGGGCGATGCGCGCCGACGACAGCGGCAGGTCGTGCTTGAGGCGGTACCGCTGGATGAGCTGGTACTTGGTGACCCAGTCGATCTCGCGGGCAATCGAGTCCAGGTCGCCGGTCTCCACGGCGGTGAGGGTGCGGTCCCAGAGCTCCAGCACCCGCTTGGTGAGCGCGTCTCCCCCGCGGCGCTCGACGAAGTCCGCCGCCTTCTGCTGGTACTCGCGCTGGATCTCCAGCGCGCTCGCCTCGCGGCCGTTCGCGAGGCGCACCTTGCGCCGGCCGGTGATGTCGTGGCTGATCTCGCGGATGGCGCGGATGGGGTTTTCCAGCGTCATGTCGCGCATGACGACGTTCGCCTCGATCATCCGCAGCACCAGGTCCGCGGCGCCGACCTTCAGCAGGGTCGTCGTCTCGTTCATGTTCGAGTCGCCGACGATCACGTGCAGTCGGCGGTAGCGCTCCGCGTCGGCGTGCGGCTCGTCGCGGGTGTTGATGATCGGCCGCGACCGCGTGGTGGCCGACGAGACGCCTTCCCAGATGTGCTCCGCCCGCTGGCTGACGCAGTAGATCGCGCCGCGGGGGGTCTGCAGCACCTTGCCCGCGCCGACGCAGATCTGCCGCGTGACGAGGAAGGGGATCAGGATGTCGGCCAGCCGGCTGAACTCCCCGTGCCGCGTGACCAGGTAGTTCTCGTGGCAGCCGTAGCTGTTGCCGGCCGAGTCGGTGTTGTTCTTGAACAGGTAGATGTCGCCGGTGATGCCCTCTTCGCGGAGCCTGCGCTCGGCGTCCACGAGGAGGCCTTCGAGGATGCGCTCCCCCGCCTTGTCGTGCGTCACGAGCTCCAGCACGCTGTCGCACTCGGGCGTCGCGTACTCGGGATGGCTGCCGACGTCGAGGTAGAGCCGGGCGCCGTTACGGAGGAAGACGTTGCTCGAGCGACCCCAGGAAACGACGCGGCGGAAGAGGTACCGCGCCACCTCGTCGGGGCTCAGGCGGCGCTGACCCCGAAAGGTGCACGTGACGCCGTACTCGTTCTCGAGGCCGAAAATCCGTCGCTCCACCGCGCCAGCCTATGTCGCCGCGCAACCCTTGGGCGGCCTCTGCGCCAACCAGGCTCAGGGTGTCGGGCCAGGGCACAGCCAGTAGTCGCTTGGTCGCTGTCCGATTTCAGTCGCTTCGCCGGGTACCCCGGGCGCTCCCCGGCCCCTAGCGTTGGGCGAATCAGGTCATCCCCCCACGAAGGGAACTACCTCAGATGCATGTCACTTCCCGCTGGCAACGAGCAACGGTGCTACCGGTCGTTGCCGCCTTCGCCCTGTCGATGCCGACCGCCTTTGCGGTCTCGGCGGTGGACGTCCAGGCCAACAACCCGCAGGTCGCCGGCGACCCGTCCTCGAACGCCACGGCGAAGTTCCCGACCAACAAGCAGAACGAGCCGACGATCGCGGTCAACCCGGTCAACGCTCAACTGCTTGTGGCGGGATCGAACGACGAGCAGGACCAACCGCCGTGCGGCCCCGGCCCGGTGCGAGGGCCGAGTGCACCTGCGAGCGACTGCTCGTTCTTCCCGGGCGTCGGCACGTCCGGCGTCTACACGTCCGCCGACGGTGGCCTCACCTGGACCAACCGCGGCCTCCTCGATGACCAGGCGACGTGGAAGGCGAGCCCGTACGTCTCCGACGGTGACCCGGTGCTCGCGTACGGACCCAAGCCCGATGCGGCTGCCGCTGCCCGTTTCTCCTACGCCCACGGGGCGCGCCTCTACTACGCCACCCTGGTGTCCTACAAGGCCGGCAGCAGCCCGTACAGCGCGCCTGGAGGCCCTGAGTTCAACGCCGTCAGCTACTCCGACGACAACGGCTTGACCTGGTCCGCTCCGGTTCTGTCGAGCACCCGCAGCAATCCGAAGACGTTCAACGACAAGGAATGGATCACCGCCGACGACGATCCGCTGAGCCCGTACTTCGGCAACGTCTACGTGTCCTGGACGTCATTCCGCTCCGCCACGTTCTCCGGGAACGGCAACGAGCCGGTGTTCGTCACTCGGTCCACCGACGGTGGTGCCTCGTTCGACAGCGGTAACCAGCTCTCCCCCGCCGGCAACAACGGCACGGGTAACGGCCGCCAGGGTTCCTTCGTCATCACCGGGCCCGACGGCAGCGTGTACGTGGCATTCGAGCAAGGCTCGTCGCAAGTCGTCGCCATCTCGCGTGACGGCGGAACGAAGTACACCAAACCGATCACGATCGGCCCGGTCACCGACATCGCCAGCCCGATCCCGGGCGCCAGCTTCCGTACGGACAGCTTCCCCACGATCGCCGATGACCCTCGCCCCGGCAGTTCGACGCTCTACGCCTCGTGGGTCACGAGGACCGCGGCCGGCGGTCGCGTCGTCGTCGCAACCTCCACGAACAAGGGCCTCTCCTGGAGTGCCCCGGTGACGGTCAGCACGGCGGCCGAAGGTTATGCCTTCTTCCAGGGCATGGACGTCTCGAGTACGGGCCG
>JAVEEB010000281.1 GCA_030840665.1 Frankiaceae bacterium
CACGGCCACCATGACCGTGGTCCCTGGTCGCCGCGCCGATTTTTGCGGCCTCCCGCCGATTATCCGGGAAATCGCGACTGCCACGACGACGGCGAGCACCATGCCCCAAACCATGGCTGACAAGTAGCCGTCAGGCGCGTGCCCGTGCAGCACGCGGTAACCGTGAACGGTCGCCCATCCCGTTGCCACACCGAACGCCGCGGCGCCCAGGACAATCCGGCGAGGGACCCGCGGCGGCCCAGCACTGGTCACAGCTTCTCCCCGGGTAACACCGCGATCAGCGGAATTGGCGAAGTTATTCCTCCCGGCCCTCGGTGTCTACTACGGCAAACGGGGCGTCGTTGTTGGCGCTACACGCTCATGCCCGACGAGGTCCAGCACAGAATCAGGCTTACGGAGACCCGCGTTGAGAATTGGCCCCTCGTCTCATCTCACCTTGCTGGCGACCTTGTCCCCGTCTGAGTACCGCTAGTCAGCCACCGACTCGTACCCGTGCCCGTGCCGCCTCCACATCGCCGAGGTGCCGCTCCGCCCATTGGCACAGGTCATTGAGCGGCAACAGACAGGCATCCGGACATGACGCGAAGGCAAAACCTTCGTCGCGGACGGGGCGGAAGAGGACGAACGTTCAGGACAACGCCTTGCGCGCCTTTTTCACCTCTCGCGTGGCCTGGTCCCCGATGATCGTTCCCCGTTGCTCACGCTCGACTCGCTCGAGGTGCACGAGTGCCTCGCGGGGACCAAGTACGCGCCTTAGGGCGTACATGGCATGCAGTGCGACACCCGGTTCGTCGATCAGTCGCAACAGCGTCTCCCGCACTCCTGGAACGGTCTTGAACCGGCCAAGCGCGTAGACGACCATTTGCCGGGCGGTGCCGTACTTGGTGTCTCGACTGACGCGCAGAAGTGAGTCGGCGTGTGCCGCGGTTGCTGTCGTACCCACAGCGTCGCCGAGGTGCCAACCCGTTGTGGGATCGCGTTCCGCCCATGCCTCGAATGCGGCTAACACGGACTCGAAAGCAGCAGGTCTCGCCCACGCACGACGAAGGTGTCCCGCGACGGCGCTGACCAGCAACGCGTCCGTCAAGGTCGGGAGCGCCACGATCAGGACGGGCATCGCCGCTCGTTCGTCGAAGGACGACGCACCGAAGAGCTCCGGGTTGCTGACGAAGCGGCCGAGCTCCTCTGCCCCACTGACCCCCGCATCACGGAGGCGTGCTCGCAATTGCTCCCACTCCTCCACGGAATGATGTTGACACGTAAGTCGTCCGCAACTGCCGCTAGTCGCGCCTCTGACGGGACGAAGGTTGAGGTTCGCCGCTCGACGGGCGCGGCGGCAGGCTCGTTGATGGTGGCGGCCTGGTCCCGGTCGGTCGCGTCCCGGTATGGCGAGCCCCAGAACTGTTTTCTCGACGGCGATCTCTGGGTCGTCACGACCGACGCGGGCCCGGAGCATCGTTCAGCGATGGGAATTGATCTCTGTCGCAACGCGGCATGCCTGGACGGAGCCGTCGATCATGGTGGTGACAACTCGGCCCTCACCAGACCTGTGAGCGGGCGCATCAAATATGATGGGGCATCGGGACATCCGCCGTGGACCTGCGCGTCGGCGGACTGATGTTTACCCTCGACCTGGACCCACGTGTTCACCGGACCACCCGGCTCACAGTCGCGCCGGAGTGATTGGCAACGCCCGCGCTCGTCGCGGGCGCCCACACAGGAGGCGAGCTCTACTCTGCAGAAACGGGCCGTAGGCACGACCCGACGATGGGGGGTGAGCGTGGGCGTTGACTCCAACGTCATCGTCGCAGCGCCACGTCCTGCCTCCGCGAAGGTGTCCCCCGAGCGCATTGCTTCGCTCGACGGGCTGCGTGCATTCGGCGTCGCAATCGTCGTCGCCTACCACTGCATAGGCAAGGTCGCCAGCGGCGGCCGGCTCGGGGTGGACGTGTTCTTCCCGCTGAGCGGCTTCCTCATCACGAGGATCGTGGCCCGCGAGATCGTTCAGACAGGCGGCCTTCGGATCGTGCAGTTCTACTGGCGACGCTTGTTGCGCTTGTATCCTGCTCTATTGGCGACGATTGTCCTGACGCTCGGCTTCTTCCCGCTGATGACCCGCGGCGGCGGCTTCGGGGACTGGCTCCAGTCCGCGGTCTTCGCGGGGTCGTACACGATGGATGTCGCGATAGTGACGGGCCATATGGCAGCCAATACTGCCCTGAGCCCGACGTGGACGCTGGCGATGGAGGAGCAGTTCTACCTCATATGGCCGCTCGTGTTGGTCCTGCTGTTGAGGCGGCGCATCCCCACGACTGTGTCCCTCGTGGCAACGCTGGTCGTCCTCGCCGCCAGCTGGGGGAGCCTGCTCGCCGCCCCGTTTGCGGAGTTCCGGCCGGACCTGCGCGCAGGGGCGCTCCTCGTCGGATGCGCGGCGGCCCTCGCCGTCTCGACGAAACAAGTGCCTCGGTTCGCCGCGAATGCCGTGCTATGGGTTGCGCCGCCGCTCCTGGTCGGCGTCGTCGCCGTAGTCTCGCGCACGAACTACGTGGCGCCTGCGGTCGCCACCATTGCCGTGAGCTCGCTGACGGCAGCCGTCGTTCCCGCGTTGCTGGCCTCACGCCGGCATCCCGTGGCGCGGGTGCTGTCCGTCGGGTGCGCGAGATGGCTGGGGCGCCGGTCATATGCCGTCTATCTCGTGCATGTACCAGTGCTACAAGCGGTGGTCGGGGCGACGGGGTGGGGCTCGGAGCGGGCAGCGATCGTCGCCATCCCGGTCATCTTGCTGATCGCCGAGTCCAGCTACCGGTGGGTCGAGTTGCCGGCGCTGCGCTTCCGCGACCGACGAGAACGCCAGAGGTCGGATCAATAGCCGGGTCACCGAGTGCCGCTAGTCCGCCAACGTTTCGTACCGAACTCGTGCGGCCTCCACATCGTCGAGGTGCCGCTCCGCCCATTGGCACAAGTCATTGAGCGGCAACAGCAACGTGCGACCAAGCGGGGTCAACGAGTATTCGACTTTGGGCGGCACCACGGGATACGTGCACCGAAGGACAAGGCCGTTTCGCTCGAGGCGGCGGACTGTCTCCGTCAGCACCTTTGGTGAGATGCCACCCAACCGGCGCTGGAGATCGCCCGTGCGTCGGGTCCCCTCCCCCAACGCGTAGATGGCCAGGATGGCCCACTTGTCGGCCACGAGGTCCAGCACCTGACGGGCGCCGCACAGCGCATCGAGAACATCAGGGATGTCCGCGCTTTCGGGACCGTTTTGGGTGGCTGGGGTGGCCTCTGCCTGCATGCTTTCCATTCGGTCTGTATAGCACGCAATTGTGTGTACTGGTCCCGTGCGACCCCATGCGGGACAGTGACGCGACCGGACGAAACCGGCCGCGATCGCTGGAGGATTACGTGTATCGACGCCGGATGTTGGCGCTGGCAACAAGCATGGTCACACTCGCCGCTTGTGGTGGGGCGAGTACGCCCGGAAAGGGGCCAGCGGCGGGCGGGCCGGTGACTCCGACGGCCGGCATCTCGACCACACCCACCGGGTCGACCGGGGGCACAGCCACAGCCTCGACGACGACTACGCCCGAGACGGCGTCCGCCGCTGCCCTGCCTGCGGTCAGCACAACATCGCGTCCGGCGACTGGTGCGGCTGCCCTCAGCGACGAGTTCGATGCGACGGCGTCATTGAAGAAGTGGACCCGGTACGAGCCGGCGCCGGCTGTATTCGAGTCACTCAAGGTGGACGCGGGCATCGGCGCCTTGCGTGTCAAACCCTCAAAAAGTGTGTGGTACAACGGCGAACGAGGACTGGCTCTGTTGAAGGTTGTCGACGGCGACTTCATGGTCACCCTGCGCGTGCGCGCCGATGGGCGAGTCTCGGCGCATCCGGCCACGGCGTTCTCGCTGGTCGGCGTCGTCATGTCCGCACACTATTCGGCCGCGGAGAAGGCTGCCGGCGCTCTTGCCGACTGGGTCTACCTGACCACGGGAAGCGATGAGGCGGGCGACCCCGTCATCGACTCGAAGTTCACGATCCAGAACGCCTCTGACTACATTCCCTATCAGGCGGCGTGGGGCTGGGTCGAGCTACGCGCAGTCCGCGTCGGTGACCAGGTCACTCACCTGTGGCGGCCCGACGGTGGACAGTGGCGCGTCGTACGCACGATGACGCTCCCCCGTCTCCCGGCCGTACTCGACGTAGGCCCGAACTTCCTGACGGCGTTCAACGGCGACAAGCCGAACCTGGACGCGTCCGTGGACTACATCCGCTTCGCGCCCGTGACCGCCGACAACGACTTGCAGACGAAGCTCTACTACGGGAAGGCCACGGACGCGGAGGTTCTGGCAGCCTTCGGTAAGTAGCGACTGCGGGGACGGGACAGCTACAGATCCTTGCCCATGCACAAGCTTTGCGGGCTGTCGAGGTACTCACCGTAGCGCTCGACCTCGCGGAAGCCGCACCGTTCGTAGAGGCGCACCGCCGCCTCGAGCCGCGCGCCGGTCTCGAGGAGCAGCCGGCTGGCGCCGAGGGTGCGCGCATGTTGTGTGAGGTGCTCGACCAGTGCGAACCCGAGGCCGCGGCCGCGGAAGGCGGGGTCGACGTACATCCGCTTGAGTTCGGCCCTGCCGTCACCGAAATCGCGGAGGCCGCCGCACCCCGCGGGGACCCCGTCGACGTAGGCGACGACGAACAGCCCCTCCTCGTGCGAGAACGTCCAGTGGTTGTCGGCGGGATTCGGATAGGCCGCAGACGCGTGCGCGTTGAGCGCCGCGATGAGCGGGCTGGCGTCGGCGTCCGTCAATGCCGAAGGGACAAACGTCACGGGCAAGGCGAACTCCTCCTTGGTCGGTGCCCACAAAGGCAACAGCGCGGAAGTTCCTGATGCCCAGGGGTTCAGAAAACTTCCGCGCTGTCGGGAAAGCCTGAGTCCTACTTGGCGATCCAAGCGAACATCGGCCGGAGCTTGGCACCGGTGACCTCGATCGGGTGCGCCTCGCCCTCGGCACGCCACTTGGTGAACAGCGGCCGGCCGTTGTCGTCGTCTTCGATGAGCTTGTTGACGAACGTGCCGTCCTGGATCTCGGCGAGAATCTTGCGCATCTCGGCCTTCGTGGCGTCCGTGATGATGCGCGGGCCCGTCACGTAGTCACCGAACTCGGCCGTGTCCGAGATGGACCAGCGCATCTTGGAGATGCCACCCTCGTACATGAGGTCGACGATGAGCTTGAGCTCGTGGAGGCACTCGAAGTACGCGATCTCGGGCTGGTAACCGGCCTCGATCAGCGTCTCGAAGCCGGCCTGCACCAGCGCCGAGGCGCCGCCGCACAGCACGGCCTGCTCGCCGAAGAGGTCGGTCTCCGTCTCCTCGGTGAACGTGGTCTTGATGACGCCGGCGCGGGTGCCGCCGATGCCCTTGGCCCACGAGAGGGCGAGCGCCTGGGCGTTGCCCGTCGCGTCCTGCTCGACGGCGACGAGGCACGGCACGCCGCGGCCTTCCTCGAACTGGCGGCGGACGAGGTGGCCCGGGCCCTTCGGCGCGACCATGGCGACGTCGACGCCGGCCGGCGGCTTGATGAGGCCGAAGCGGATGTTGAGCCCGTGACCGAAGAACAGCGCGTCGCCGTCCTTGAGGTTGGCCTCGATGTCGTTCGTGTACAGCTTCCGCTGGACCGTGTCGGGCGCGAGGATCATGATCACGTCGGCCT
>JAVEEB010000036.1 GCA_030840665.1 Frankiaceae bacterium
TCCTGCGGCCGGCGGCGTTCGGCGATGTCGAGGCCGGAAACGACCTTGATGCGGCTGATCACGGCCGGCGCGGCGCTCTTGGGCATGGTCATGACGTCCCGCAGCACACCGTCGACGCGGAAGCGGATCCGGAGGTCCTTGGCCTGCGACTCGATGTGGATGTCGCTCGCTCCGGCGGCGGCAGCGTCACGGAAGACCATGTCGACGAGCCGCACGATCGGCGCCGTCTCCGCCCCGGTGATGTCACTGTCGGGCGCGCTGGCGACCTCGGCGGCAGCCTCGAACAGCGAGGCGACCTCCGTGGACTGCGTCAGGCTCCAGACCCGGCGCAGCTGGTCGCGGATCTGGGATTCCGTCGCGACGACGACGTGCATGGTGCTGGCGCCGGTGTGGAAGCGAACGTCGTCGAGGGCGACGACGTTCGTCGGGTCGCTGGCCGCGACGGTGACGCGCCTGCCGTCCTTCGCGAGCACCAGGAGGCAGTTGCGCTCCGCCATCTCGCGGGGGAGGAGGCGGGCGGTGTCGGGGGAGATGGTCGTCCGGGAGAGGTCGACGAGGTCGAGGATGAGCGCGGCGGCCAGGGCCTCGGCGACTTGGGTGTCCGTGGCGTAGTGCTTCTCGACGATGATCGACCCGAGGCGCGGGCGCAGGTCGCCGGGTTGGGTCCTGGCTTGCTCGGCCAGGCAGTCGTCGAGCTGCTCCTGGGTGATGGTCCGGCGCTGGACGAGCACCTCGCCGATGCGCCGGCGCCGGGGGGCGTTCTCGCGGTTCTCGAGCGCCGCGGCAACAAGGAGCGGGTCGATGCCGCCCGCAAGGGCGTCCTCGATTGCCTCGCGCGTCAGCAGCGGCTGCCGGTTGCGCTGCGACGGCGGGATGAGGGGCACGGGGTGAATGTCGGAATCCTGTGCGCAACGTTGAGTCTGTACGGCGTACCAAATCCTGCTGGTCCGAACGTGCGCGGGTGCAGCCTGCTCGGGCTCAGCCGGCGCGGCGGCTCAGGCGGTCGGGCTCCAGAAGCAGGATGGTCGTGCGTCCCTCGAGGCGGATCCAGCCGCGCGAGGAGAAGTCCGCGAGCGCCTTGTTGACGGACTCGCGGGAACTGCCGACGAGTTGCGCCATCTCCTCCTGCGTCAGGTCGTGCGTGACGCGCACGCCCGCCTGATCCGCGGTGCCGAAGCGCTCGGCCAACGTGAGGAGCGTCTTGGCGACCCGCCCCGGCACGTCGCTGAAGACGAGGTCGGCCAACTGCTCGTTCGTACGCCGCAATCTCTGAGCCAGGGCTTGCAGGAGCTGCGGGGCCACCGTCGGGCTCGAGGTAAGCCAGCCGCGGAGGGCGTCGTGCGGCAGGCAGAGCAACTCGGTGTCGGTGATGGCCGTTGCGTTGGCGGTCCGGGGGCTCGGGTCGAACAGGGACAGCTCGCCGAACATCTCCCCGTCGCCGAGCACGGCGAGCATGTTTTCCCGGCCTTCCGGGCCGGACAGGGAGATCTTCACCTTGCCCTGGCGGATGACGTACAGCTGGTTGCCGGGGTCGCCTTCGCTGAAGATGCACTCGCCGCGATCGACGCGCGCCCGGGTGAGCGCCGTTGCGAGGGTCTCCGCCTCGTCCCCGGTCAGGGACGCGAACAGCGGCACCTGCGCGAGCAGGCTCACGGCGTCATCGGTGGTCGGCACGGTGCAAGTGTGACGCACGCGGCGCGCGCTGGCGACGGATTGCCGCCGACGGGGCCAACGAACCTTGGTGCTACGCGGAGCTGCGCTGGACGCCTGGCCGACGCCGAGCCCAATATGCCTCGATCGCCGGCCCGAAACCCTGGCTGACGAACGTCTCGACCTCGTCCGGGCGGGCGCTGTCCAGGAAGCCTTCGAGCTCGTCCGCGACGCTCTTGTGCCGCAGGGGGCGCTCGACGCGTTCCATCAGGAGCATCAGGCCCAGGAAGATCAGCGGCGACACCAGGATCACGGCGAACATGCCGGGGGTGCTTCCCTGGGCCGGCCGGCGGCAATCCCACCCTTTCGGGTGGCCACCATCGCGGTCGTCACACTCCGGCGCGTTCGCCTCGGGGCAGCGCGATGAGGCAGAGCGACGGCTCGTCGTGGTAGCGGGCGATGAGGTCTTCCGTCGCCGCGGTCAGTTGCTCGTGCAAGATCGTCCGGTACGACGAGAGTTGCTCCTCCGCGGTCGCGAGCTCCACCTCGAGGGCGGCGTTGTGCTCGGCGTCGCCGCGGCGGGGGTCGCGGGACCACAGCTCCGCGAGGTTCGGGAGTGCGGGCAGATCGACGTCGCCGACGAAGGTGGCGAGTGCGCCGCGGCTGCTCAGGACGTTCATGCCGGAAAGCACGTCGCGCAGGTTGTCCGCGGGGGCGGCACCGCCGGCGAACGCGCGGACGAGGTCGAGGCGCGCCTGGATGACGCGGCGCCAGTAGGAGACCCGGCCCTCCTCGTCGGTCAGGGTCGTGCGGTACTCGCGGAGGCCGGCCAACGTGAGGTGGCTGAACTCCCCGCGGCGACGCGGCGTCGGCTTCTTGGAGGCGGGGCCGCGGCCTTGTGCGGGCACGGTCACCTGGGCCACGGACTGCTCTGGTCGCGCGCTGGACTCGCCTGCGTGCTGTTCACCGATTGCGGTCACGTGGTGCCTCTTCCTCAGGGGTCATGCTGTCCTTGCTTACAGCGATCGAATCGGCGCACCTGGAAGATCGCTTGAAGGACTTCACCCTTACGGACGCACTCTCCGGCACTCCCCGACACGAGTGGCCTAACCCGCTCACACGTTCGGCCTAGAGATGGTCGTGTTCGCGGTGTCCGCGGGTCGACGTAGTCTGCGATGCGTGCCACCCGGACCCGAGACGCCGCTCGCCGTGAAGCGGCGGGCGCGCAAGATCAACAGCGAGCTGGCGTTGCTCTACCCGGACGCGCATTGCGAGCTGGACTTCACGACGCCGCTCGAGCTGGCTGTCGCCACCATCCTGTCGGCGCAATGCACCGACAAGCGCGTCAACGAGGTGACGCCGGCTGTGTTCGCGCGCTACCGGACCGCGGCCGACTACGCCGCCGCCGACCGCGAAGAGCTGGAAGGCCTCATCTACACGACGGGGTTCTTCCGCAACAAGGCGAAGTCGATCATCGGCCTCGGTCAGGCCCTCTGCGACCGGCACGGCGGCGTGTTGCCGCGGACGATGGACGAGCTGTTCCGGTTGCCGGGGATCGGCCGCAAGACGGCGAACGTCATTCTTGGCAACGCTTTCGGGGTCCCGGGGCTCACCGTCGACACACACTTCGGCCGGTTGGCGCGGCGGTTCGCCTGGACGGCTGAGGAAGACCCGGTCAAGGTCGAGTACGCGGTTGCGGAGCTCATCCCGAAGTCCGACTGGACGGTGCTCTCGCACCGGCTGATCTGGCACGGCCGCCGCGTGTGCCACTCCCGCAAACCCGCGTGCGGTGCCTGCCCGATCGCGCGTTGGTGCCCCTCGTTCGGCCTTGGCCCCGTCGATCCGGTCGAGGCCGCGAAGCTCGTCGTACCGGCCGAGAACGTCGACGCCGTGCTGTGAACGACGTGCCGTCCCTGCCCTCTTGGTGGACGCCGCTGCTCGCGGCAGTGCGCGACGGCTCGGCGCCGTCCCGCTGGCCCGCGCCCGCCGCCGGCTCGCGCGAGGCCGCGGTGCTGATCCTGCTCGGTGAAGGGCCCGCCGGCCCCGATGTGCTGCTCACGGAGCGCGCGCCGGATCTGCGTTCGCACGCCGGCCAGGTCTCGTTTCCGGGCGGCGCGCGCGACCCCGGCGACGCGTCGGCCAGCGAGGCGGCCCTGCGGGAGGCGGCCGAGGAGGTCGGCCTCGACCGGGCGAGCGTCACCGTGCTCGAGGAGTTGCCCACCCGCTGGGTCGCCCCGAGTGCCTTCGCCGTCGTCCCGGTGCTGGCGCATTGGCACGCCCCGCACGCGGTGACCCCGCTGTCGCCCGGCGAGGTCGCGGCCGTCGTACGAGCTCCGCTTTCCCTGCTGGCCGACCCTGCGTCACGGGTGCGGGTCCGGCACAGGTCGGGGTACGTCGGGCCGGGCTTCCGCGTCGACCAGCTCCTCGTCTGGGGCTTCACGGGCGGCCTGCTCGACTGGCTGCTCGATGCCGGGGGTTGGGCGAGGCCGTGGGATACGTCCTCGGTCGAAGACCTGCCCTAGGGTGACGGGGTGACCGGGGACTGGCTGGACCTTGCCATCGTGGCTTCAGCGATCGCGTTTGCCATCAGCGGCTACCGCCAGGGCCTGCTCGTCGGGTTGCTGTCGTTCGCCGGGTTCCTGGGCGGTGCGGTGCTGGGCGTGCTCATCGCGCCGACGCTGGTCGGGTGGGTGGCGAAGAGCGACCGGCTGGTGCCCGTCCTGGGGATCGTGCTGGTTTTCGGGTGTGCGTCGTTCGGCCAGGTCGTTGCGACGTGGCTGGGTGGCGTCCTGCGCCGGCGGGTGACGTGGCGGCCCGCCCTCCGCGCGGACGCGGTCCTCGGCAGCGTGACGTCGATCGTCGGGTTCGTGCTCGTGGCCTGGCTCGTCGGGACGGCGGTGGCCCACTCGCCGCTCCGCGCGTTGGCCACGCAGGTGCGCCACTCCCTGA
>JAVEEB010000407.1 GCA_030840665.1 Frankiaceae bacterium
TGGCCCTACTGATCCTGGCGGTCGGGTTGCTGATCGGCGCGTTCGTGGGCTGGTCACGGTGGCTCGTCGTCGTGGCCGCGGCGCTCACCCTCGGACTGATCCCGCCGACGTTGACTCGCGCCGCGAACGACGGGACGTACACGGACACCGTCACGGTCGATTCTCAGTTCGTGGACCGAGGGTTCTGGTCCATCAACCGGCCCACCGGCACCGAGGTCGTGGATCTCAGCCGGGTGACCTATCCACGCGTCCCGAACCAACAACTGCCGGTCGACGTCAACGGCAACCCTGTCGAGGGCGCCAAGCCCATCACCACGTACGACCAGAACGGTTGGATCAGCGTCGTGGTGGACGCCGGCAAGGCCATCGTGACCTTGCCGCGGACAGGCAAGTGGCAGGTGTACGCACACACCTCCTTCGGCACCATCTCGATGCCGGACGGCGTCGCCAGCCGCGGCTTCAATGCGCAGGGCTACCTCACGTCGGACGGCACGGGGGGCTGTTGCTCGCAGCAGGCCGTGCCGATCAACGGGGCCAACCTCCGTATCGACATCAGCGTTTCCTACGGAGATATCGAGGTGCGTCGTGCAGCGTCATAACCTGAGCCCGTTCTCACTTGTTGCGGGTGTGCTGTTCGCCGGGATCGCGATCGCGGTGCTGGCGACGGACGGGCGCTTCTCGTCGTACGACCTCCACTGGGGGACCGTCGGCATCGCAGCGGCGGGAGTCGTCGGCCTGCTGCTCATCGTGGTCGCGACGCGGCGGATCACCTCGGAGCGGCGCATCGAGAGCGAGACCGGATTCGCCGCGGATGAGTGACTGGCCTTCGGACCGCGCGGGTGTCATCGATCACGTACAGAGCCTCGATCACGTACAGAGCCTCGATCACGTGCAGGGCCGCGACGACGAACGACGCGACCACATGGGTGGACTGCCCGTCATGCGTCGGCGACGCTGGGGACGATGGGTGGCGGCGGCGACGCTGATCGTCGGCGCGGCGGTTGCGGTCCCTGTCGGGATCGGGGCGGTTCACGACGTCCGCGGGCCCGCCGCGGCTGCGAGCCCGAATGGCGTGGCCCCGGAGGGCGTCGGCGACGTTCGCCATCTCACCGTACAGCTGCGCAGCGCCATCACGCGGGCAATCGCGGCGGCCAAGGTCGACGGCGTGACGCTGAGCGTGACCTCGGGCTATCGCAGCAAGGCCCAGCAACAGCAGCTGTACGTCGCGGCGATCGCCAAGTATGGGTCGCCGGAGGCCGCACGGCAGTGGGTCCTGCCGCCCGATGAGTCGGCGCACGTGCGGGGGGAAGCCGTCGACGTCGGGCCCACCGAGGGCGCGCGGTGGCTGCGGGAGAACGGCGAGCGCTTCGGGTTGTGCCAGCGGTACGCGAACGAGTCGTGGCACTTCGAGCGCCTCGCCGGCGCGAAGGGCTCCGTCTGCCCGGCCCTCGAGCCGCACGCTTAGCGTCGCGGCCGTCGCACGCTTAGTGTCGCGGCCGTCGCCCGCTTGCGGCAACGCCTCGAGCGAATGGTTGCGGGCTGCACAGGGCCCGTCCCGTAGGCTTGGCGGGCAGCTGCTTGCTGCGTCAGCAATCCGCCCGTAGGAGGCAATGCCGTGCTCGCGGACAGCGACGTCGAACGCATACTCGTGGTCGTCGCCCACCCTGACGACCTCGACTTCGGCGCCGGCGGCACCATCTCGGGTTGGGTCAAGGCGGGCATCACCGTCTCGTACTGCCTGTGTACGAACGGCGACGCCGGCGGCTTCGATCAGAGTGTCAGCCGCACGGAGATGGCTCAGATCCGCCAAGCCGAACAGACCGCCGCGGCAGCAGTCCTCGGCGTCACCGACCTGCATTTCCTCGGGTTCCCCGACGGGCGGCTCGAGTCATCGATCCCGTTGCGGGCGGCCATCTCGCGGGTGATCCGCCAGGTCCGCCCGCAGCGAGTCCTGACGCAGAACCCGGGCCGCAACTTCCACCGCATCTACGCCAGCCACCCCGATCACATGGCTGCCGGCGAGGCGGCGCACTGCGCTGTCTACCCGGACGCGCGCAATCCGTTCGCCCACCCCGAGTTGCTCGCCGAGGGCTTGGCGGACTGGGCGGTGCCGGAGATGTGGGTGCAGGGGACGACGGAGCCCAACCACTACGTCGACGTCACCGGCGAGCCGTTCGAGCTCAAGAAGAAGGCCTTGAGCATGCACGTGTCGCAACTGCCGCACGTCACCGACCTGGACGGGATGCTGCGCCGGTGGCTGGAGCCGCAAGCCGTGGCCGCCGGCCTGCCGGAAGGCTCCCTCGCCGAGGCGTTCCTCGTCGTCGACACCGCCTGACCGCACGCGTCGGGGCGGCGTCCCGATCGGACGCCGCCCCGCACGGTTGCATCTGTTGCGCTACGTGCGGTCGGTGAACGTGTCCCGCGAGCCCGAGCTCACGTTGCTGCCGTTCGACGGCGCCCGCACCGTTCCGGTGATGCCACTCATCGACTCGCTCGGCCCGCGCTGCCGCACGGCCGACAGCGGCATCGCGACATCCTCGAGAGACTTGCCTTCCGCATCGACTGCGAGGACCGCCGCAACGACGCCGCCGATGATCATGATCCCGGCGCCAATCATGTAGCCCATCGTGAGCGGGCCGGTGCTTTCGCCCTTCCCGATGAGGCGGCCGAAGAAGTACGGCGCAAAAGCCCCGAAGCACTGGGCGATGGCGAAGAAGATGGCGATCGCCTTCGCCCGGACTTCCAGCGGAAAGATCTCACTGACGGTGAGGTACGCGGCCGACGCGCCCGCGGAGGCGAAGTAGAAGATGATCGCCCACGCGATGGTCTGCGTTGTCGCGTTCAGCATCCCGGCGT
>JAVEEB010000433.1 GCA_030840665.1 Frankiaceae bacterium
CGCGACGTGTACTTCTGCGTGACGTCGCACGGCCGGCCGGTCGGCAAGTGGTTGTAGTAGATCGGCACCTGACCAACGGTCACCGGGAACGACACCGGCAGCTTGCCGCCGGGGTTGACCTTCCCGAACAGCACATCGGCGACCGCGTTGCCCGCCTCGACGCCGGGGAACCACGCCTCGAGGATGGCCGGGGCGGTGGCGTCCACGTCCGGGATCGTCAGCGGCCGACCGTTGAACAGCACCACGACGAACGGCTTGCCCGTCGCCTTGATGGCGTCGATCAGCTGCTGCTGCTTGCCGGGGAGGTTGATGTCGCTGCGCGATGCCGCCTCACCGCTCATCTCTCGCGTCTCGCCGAGGGCCAGGACGACCTGGTCGGCGTTCTGCGCGGCGGCAACTGCCGCGGCGAAGCCGGTCGTGTCACCGCACACGTCATTCGGCGTGTTGGCCGGCGGTTCGAGGTTCTTGACCCCGCAGCCCAGCGCGTACGTCGCGCCCGCGCTCTGCGTGCGGATGCCGGTGAGCAGCGACACGGCGTCCGCATCTTGTCCCTGACCCCACCACGGTCCGAGCATGTCGTGCTGGTCGTCGGCGAGCGGACCGATGACAACGGTCTTCTTCGCCGGATCCAGCGGCAGGACCGCTGACCCTCCGGTCGTCGCGGCGCCGTTCTTCAGCAACACCATCGACTCCCCGGCGGCCTTCCGCGCGGCGGTGCGGTCGGACGCGGTGAGGAAGCTCGCCGGGGCCTGCGCCTTCGCGACGTCGACGTACGGGTGATCGAACAGCCCGGCCGCGAACTTCACGCGCAGGATCCGCCGTACGGCGTCGTTGATCGTGCCGATGGAAATCTGGCCCGACGCCAGCAGCTGTGGTCCGAAGTCCCGGAGATAGGTGCTGACCATCTCCTGGTCGGTGCCGGCGTTGAGAGCGAGTGCGCCGGCGGACGGCCCGTCCGCTGCCACGCCGTGACCACACGGCCCCGTGTCAGGGTTGACCGGCGGGCAGGCGCGCAACTCGGCCACGGCGGTGTAGTCGCTCACGATGAACCCGCTGAAACCCCAGGCCCGCTTGAGGATTTCCGTCTCCGTCTGGCGGTTCGCGCAACCCGGCGAGCCGTTGATGGCGTTGAACGAGCACATGACACTCAGCGCCCCCGCGTCGACCGCCGCCTTGAACGGGGGCAGGTAGACGTTGAACAGGGTCGACAGCGACATGTCCGTGGTGTTGTAGTCACGGCCGCCCTCCGGCTGGCCGTACGCCACGAAGTGCTTCGGGGTGCTCACGACCTTGTCGCTCGCGGCCACGCTCGAACCTTGCGCGCCCTTGACCCGCGCGGCCGCGAACACGGAGCCGACGTACGGGTCCTCGCCGTTGCCCTCCACGATGCGTCCCCAACGGGGCTCGTGGGAGACGTCGAGCATGGGGCTGTAGATCTGCTTGATCCCGACGGTGGCGGACTCGCGGGCCCCGATGGTCGCGTCCGTGGAGGCGACGCTCGGATCGAAGGAGCTCGCCGCTGCCAGCGGCACGGGGAAGATCGTCCGGTAGCCGTGAATCGTGTCGTACGCGAACAGGATCGGGATGTGCAACCGCGACTGCTCGACGGCGACGTGCTGCAGCTGGTTGATCTTGACCGGGTCGACGAGGCTGAAGACGCCGCCGACGCCGGCACGCGCATCGGCCTCGGTCACCTGGCCGTCCGACAGCAGCTGAATCTGTTGCAGTTTCTCCTGCAGCGTCATGCGCGCGAGCAGCTCGTTCACGCGCCCCTCGATGCCGGCATTGAGTGCCTGACTGGACGGCGCGAGCGCAGCCTCGTCACTGGACCGAGGCGGCGGCGCTGTCGCCACCGCGGATGGCACACCCGATACGACGACTGCCATAGCTGCAAGCGCGGCGATACGTGAAACACGTGTCATGACGGCCTCCTGAACGGGACAAAACGGGCATACCTCTCCGCCTCGCACGGTATTACTCGCCACGCCCGTCAGGAAGGCGTCAGCGGTGTGCGCGACGGGGCGTCAGCGAAGCGTCACGCGGAGTTGCCGACCGGCGCGTCAGCCCTGTGTCGGGATCGCCGTCGTACGAGCGGCCATGGCCTGTTCGAACAAGCGACCTGCCCGGTACGACGACCTCACCAGCGGGCCGCTCATCACGCCGGCGAACCCGATCGCCGTGGCCTCCGCCGACAGCTCGACGAACACCTCCGGCTTGATCCACGCCTCGACCGGGTGGTGGCGCGGGGTGGGCCGCAAATACTGAGTGATGGTGAGGAGTTCGCAGCCCGCGTCGTACAGATCCTGCATGGTCTGTCGTACTTCCTCGATCGTCTCGCCCATGCCGAGGATGAGGTTGCTCTTCGTCACGAGGCCGGCGGCACGGGCTGCGGTCAGGACCGATAGCGAGCGCTCGTAGCGGAACGCCGGCCGGATCCGCTTGAAGATGCGCGGCACTGTTTCGAGGTTGTGCGCGAGCACCTCCGGCGACGACGAGAAAACCTCCGCCAGCTGCGCGGGGTCGGCGTTGAAGTCGGGGATCAGCAGCTCAACTTTGCAACCAGGCAACAGGGAATGGATCTGGCGAACGGTCTCCGCGTAGAGCCAAGCACCGCCGTCCGGCAGGTCGTCACGCGCGACGCCGGTGATCGTGGCGTAGCGAAGACCCATGGTGGCAACGGATTCCGCGACGCGGCGCGGCTCGTCGGTGTCGTACGCGGCCGGCTTACCCGTGTCGATCTGGCAGAAGTCGCACCGCCGCGTGCACTGGTCGCCGCCGATGAGGAAGGTCGCCTCGCGGTCCTCCCAGCACTCGTAGATGTTGGGGCAGCCCGCCTCCTGACAGACGGTGTGCAAGCCCTCCCGCTTCACCAGCGCGGTCAGCTCCGTGTATTCAGGACCCGTCTTCAGCCTCGTCTTGATCCACGGCGGCTTGC
>JAVEEB010000134.1 GCA_030840665.1 Frankiaceae bacterium
GCGTCCGAGAGCTCCAGGTACTCGGCCGAGAAGATCTGCCACAACGTGTCGGCCGACACCTCGCCGCCGACGGCATCCGTGTGCGTTTGCACCACGCGACTGAAGTCGATCTGCAGCTTGCGGGGCAGCTCCATGCCGTGTTCGGTGCGCATGACGTAGGCCATGCCGCCTTTGCCAGACTGGGAATTCACGCGGATAACGGCCTCATACGAGCGGCCCACGTCGGCGGGGTCGATCGGCAGGTACGGCACTTCCCAGATCGTCTGACCGGTCGCCTTCATCGCGGCGAAGCCCTTGTTGATGGCGTCCTGGTGGGAGCCGGAGAAGGAGGTGTAGACGAGGTCGCCCGCATAGGGGTGGCGCTCGTGCACGGGCAGCTGGTTGCAGTACTCGACGGTCCGCCGGATCTCGTCGATCTGGCTGAAGTCGATCTGCGGGTCGATGCCCTGGCTGAACAGGTTCATCCCGAGCGTCAGCAGGTCGACGTTGCCGGTGCGCTCGCCGTTGCCGAACAGGCAGCCCTCGACGCGGTCCGCGCCGGCCATCATCGCCAGTTCGGACGTCGCCACCGCGGTGCCGCGGTCGTTGTGGTTGTGCACCGACAGGCAGACCGAGTCGCGACGCGAGACGTGGCGGCCGAACCACTCGATCATGTCGGCGTACACGTTGGGGGTCGTGCGCTCGATCGTGGTCGGCAGGTTGAGGACGATCTCGCGGTCCGGCGTCGGCTCCCACACGTCCATGACCGCTTCGCAGACCTCGAGCGCATAGTCCAGCTCGGTGTCGATGAAGATCTCGGGGGAGTACTCGTACCCGAAGGTCGTCTCGGGGCCGATCAGCTTCTCGGCGTACGTCAGCACGTGGCGCGTCGCGTCGACGGCGATGGCCTTCGTCTGGTCGCGGTCGGCGTGGAACACGACCCGGCGGAACGTCGGCGACGTCGCGTTGTAGACGTGGACCGTGGCCAAGGGCGCCCCGACGAGTGACTCCACCGTGCGGGCGATCAGGTCCTCGCGGGCCTGGGTCAGCACGGAGATGGTGACGTCATTGGGGATGTGGCCGTCGACGACGAGCGAGCGTACGAAATCGAAGTCCGTTTGGGAGGCGGCGGGAAAGCCGACCTCGATCTCCTTGTAGCCGATCGCGACGAGCAGTTGGAACATGCGCAGCTTGCGGGCTGCGCTCATCGGGTCGATCAGGGCCTGGTTGCCGTCCCGCAGGTCCGTCGACAGCCAGCGGGGGGCGACGGTGATGCGGTTGTTGGGCCACGTGCGATCCGGCAGATCCACGGGGACGAACGGCCGATACTTCTCGATCGGCATTCCGGACGGTCGTTGACGATTGATTGTCATGGTGCGCTCCTTGCGGTGGGCCTGGGAGGCCGGCACGTAGCTCCGCGACGAGGGGCCGGCTGGGTCAGGCCTCGTCGCGGCGGCTAAGGAGCAGCTGCGTCCACATGATGTCCGACACCCTACCAGCGTCCGCCCAGGCCTGAACCTCACAACCGGCGATCTCCGGGGAGCGTCCGAGTTTCCGTGGCCGTGTCTTTTCGGAGACTGGGCGGAAACCTGCGCTTCCTACGGTCTCCCGTAAGATCACGTCCCCTCCTGGGACGGGCGGACGACCGGAGGCAGCTCGCATGAGCCAAACAGTGATGACGGGTACGACGGAGGCGACCCCCTCATCGGGCAACGACCTCGAGATGGGTCCCGGCCGGTGGATCCACCGCTGGAAGCCGGAAGACCCGCTGTTCTGGGACCAGACCGGCGCAAAGGTCGCGCGCCGCAACCTCGCCTTCTCGATCTTCTCGGAACACATCGGGTTCTCGATCTGGACGATGTGGTCCTCGCTCGTGCTGTTCCTCGGCCCCAAGTACGGCTTCACGCCCGCCGACAAGTTCCTCCTGACCTCGACGCCGGCCCTCGTCGGCTCGCTGCTTCGAGTCCCGTACACGTTCGCCATCGCGCGTTTCGGCGGGCGCAACTGGACGATTTTCAGCGCCCTGGTGCTGCTCATCCCCATGGCGCTGGCGCTCATCGTCCTCAAGCCGGGCGTCTCGCTCGGGACGCTGCTCATCGTCGCCGGCATCGCGGGTCTCGGCGGCGGCAATTTCGCGTCCTCAATGGCCAACATCAACGCCTTCTATCCGGAACGCCGTAAGGGCTGGGCGCTCGGCCTCAACGCCGGCGGCGGCAACCTCGGTGTGGCGGCGGTGCAGCTCGTCGCCCTGGCCGTCCTCGCGACCGCCGGCGCCGCGCACCCGCGTGTCCTCATCGGCATCTACATCCCGCTCGTGCTGATCGCCGCCACGATGGCAGCGTTCAAGATGGACAACCTCGCTGCCGCCAAGAACGCCAAGCACGCCATGCGCGACGTCAGCAAGGACCCGCACACGTGGGTCATGTCGCTGCTGTACATCGGCACGTTCGGCTCGTTCATCGGGTTCGGCTTCGCGTTCGGCCAGGTGCTCACCGTCCAATTCAAGGCCGACTTCGACACGCCGCTCAAGGCCGCGTACCTGACGTTCCTCGGCCCACTTCTCGGCTCGCTCATCCGCCCGGTCGGCGGCATGCTGGCCGACAAGATCGGTGGCGCGAAGGTGACGTTCTGGAACTTCATCGCCATGGCGGCTGCGGCGACCCTGGTGCTCGTCGCCTCGCTCAACAAGTCGCTCGGTCTGTTCGTCACCGGCTTCGTGTTGCTGTTCGTTTTCAGCGGTCTGGGCAATGGATCGACGTACAAGATGATCCCGGCAATCTTCCGCGCGAAGTCGCGACTCCTTCAGGAGAAGGGCGCCGACGAGGACACGTCGGACACCGAGGCCCGCCGCCTCAGCAGCGCGCTCATCGGGCTGGCCGGCGCGATCGGTGCGGCCGGCGGCGTCCTCGTGAACCTCGCGTTCCGCCAGTCGTTCTTGACCTACAAGACGGGCAACGCCGCGTACATCGCCTTCATCGCCTTCTACGGCGTCTGCTTCGCGGTGCCGTGGTTCGTCTACCTGCGCCCCTCGAGTAAGCGGCTCGTCGGAGTCTGACCAGCATCGGCAGTCCGGGGTTGCGCGGGGCGACAACGATGTCGCCCCGCGCAATGCTGCTGGGACGTACCTCTAAGCTGACGACCCATGACTGACACGCAGACCGTCCGCCTCGCCGTCGTCCCCGGAGACGGGATCGGCACCGAAGTCGTCGCCGAGGGGCTCAAGGTCCTCGAGGCCGTCGCCGCGACCAACGGTCTGACGATCAACAAGACGCCGTACGAGCTGGGTGCCGCCCTGTGGCACCGCACCGGCGAGGCCCTGCCTGACTCAGTGCTCGCTGAGCTCCGCGGCCACGACGCGATCTTGCTCGGCGCCGTCGGCGACCCGACCGTCCCGAGTGGTGTCCTCGAGCGAGGGCTCCTGCTGCGGCTGCGCTTCGAGCTCGACCACTACGTCAACCTGCGGCCCGCGAAGCTTTTCCCCGGCGTGACGTCCCCCCTGGCGGGCGACCCGGCCATCGACTTCGTCGTCGTCCGCGAAGGCACCGAAGGCCCGTACGTCGGCAACGGTGGCGCCATCCGCAAGGGCACGCCGCACGAGGTGGCCAACGAGGTCTCGGTCAACACCGCCTATGGCGTGGAGCGGGTTGTGCGTGATGCCTTCGCGCGCGCCGCGGGACGCGACCGCAAGAAGCTGACCCTCGTACACAAGCACAATGTTCTTGTACACGCAGGTGGCCTGTGGGCACGCGTCGTCGACGAGGTCAACGCTGACTTCCCCGACGTGACGACCGACTATCTGCACGTCGACGCGGCGACCATTTTCATGGTGACCAACCCCGGGCGCTTCGACGTGATCGTCACGGACAACCTGTTCGGCGACATCGTCACGGACATCGCCGCGGCGATCGCGGGCGGCATCGGCCTCGCGGCGAGCGGCAACATCAACCCGGACCGCACAGCCCCGTCGATGTTCGAGCCCGTCCACGGTTCAGCGCCCGACATCGCGGGTCAGGGCAAGGCCGACCCGACGGCGACCGTCTTGTCCGTCGCGATGCTGCTCGAGCATCTCGGGCACGCAAGCGCCGCGGCGGCCGTCGAAGCGGCGGTGGCCGCGGACCTTGCCGAGCGCGGCAGTGCCGCACGGTCGACGAGTCAGATCGGCGACGCCATCGCCGCAAGGCTGTAGCGGCTAGCCAGCTGACGCGGCAATGGGGAAAGCTCCCGTGCCGGTGATCCGCGTGCGCTTGCCGGCCAAGGTGATGCGGTCGACGACTCGTTGGCCACCGACCCTGGGCTCGAACTCGTCGAACAGCGCAGTCCCGGTCGAGTCGAGTTGCAAGTCATGCCGGTACACCGACGTCCACGTGCTGCTGGTGATCTCGTGGGCGCCGTCCGCGTCCGCCACGTAGATCCGGGAGACGCCTTGCTCCGGCAGGGTCGGCCGCCCGTTGGTCATCGGACCGGGCCGCGGCCCGCATCGCGTCTGTAGCACGAGCTGGTCGGTCGGGAGGAGCCACAGATCCGACGTGGGGTTGCAATTCGCCACGTCCGAGTCGTACAGCGTCACTTCGTGAGAGGGGTCGGT
>JAVEEB010000161.1 GCA_030840665.1 Frankiaceae bacterium
GAGCTGGCGATGATGCTGGCGACCGACCTCGCGGTGATCGACCACGTCGAAGGCACGATCCTGCTGGTCGCCAACACGTTCCCCGGCCGGGATGTCGGTGCGTCCTATGACGACGCGGTGGCTCGCCTCGACGCGATGACGTCGGCGCTCGCGGCGCCGTCGCAGCCACATCTGGCCGTCCCGGGTGCGGGGATGCCGACGTTCACCGTCACGGAGCCGCACGGCGGCTACCAGGCCGCGGTCGAGACGGTGAAGGAAGAGATCCGGGCGGGGGAGGCGTTCCAGATCGTCGTCTCGCAGCGCTTCGAAGTCGCGACCACCGTGGATCCGCTCGACGTGTATCGCGCGCTGCGCGTCAGTAATCCCAGTCCCTACATGTATTTGCTGCGTTTCGACGACCACGACGTCGTCGGTTCATCGCCCGAAGCGTTGGTCAAGGTCAACGAGGGCCGCGCGATGTTGCACCCGATCGCGGGCTCGCGGCCGCGCGGCGCGACACCGGAAGAAGACGCGGAGCTTGCGGCCGAACTCGTGGCGGATCCGAAGGAACGCTCCGAGCACGTGATGCTGGTCGACCTGGGCCGCAACGACCTGGGCCGCGTGTGTGCGCCGGGCAGCGTCGAGGTGATTGAGTTCATGCACGTGGAGCGGTACTCGCACATCATGCACATCGTCTCGACCGTCGTGGGGCAGCTCAACGCCGACAGTGTCGCCTTCGACGTGCTCACCGCGTGCTTCCCGGCGGGCACCCTGACCGGCGCCCCCAAGCCGCGGGCCATGGAGATCATCGAGCGCCTCGAGCCGACGAGAAGGGGCTTGTACGGCGGCACCGTCGGCTACCTCGACTTCGGCGGCGACCTCGACATGGCCATCGCCATTCGCACCGTGTTGTTGCGCGACGGGAAGGCCTACGTGCAGGCGGGCGCCGGCCTCGTCGCCGACTCGGTGCCCGCGACCGAGGACGCGGAATGCCGTAGCAAGGCGGCCGCCGTGTTGCACGCGATCGGCGCCGCCGAGCGGATGCGCCCCGTCGGATGAGTGGCGACGAGCACGGCTTATCGCCGGTCGCCCCGCCGATGGGTCCGTCGCCGCGGCGCACGCTGACGATGTCCCTGTTGTCCATCGTGGCCGGCGCCCTCATCGTGCTCATCGCGACGAGTCGCGATTGGCGGCCGGGCAACGTGCCCATCTCGGTGTTTGGCGACGGCCACCGGTACGGGCGGCCGTTCACCGCTGCGGCCCTGGCGGCGCTAGCTGCCTCTGCGGCACTCTTCGCTACGCGCGGAAGATGGCGGACCGCACTGGCCGTTGTCATTGTTGCCCTTGGCACAGCGGTGTTGGTCTTTCCCAACGCGATATCCCCGCGCGGCAACGCATGGCGTCTCGTCGCCATGGTTGGCGGCATCCTCATCGGTGAAGGCGGCGTGCGTGCCATCCGACACGGGCGAGCCTGGCCGACGATGTCCAACAGGTACGAGCGGGAGGCGCGGGCGGCGGCCAATCCAACCAATGCGTGGGACGTGATCGACCGCGGCGGGGACCCGACCGCATAGGTGTCAAATGACACCTGGTTACGATCGCCCGAACCTGTAAAAGCCCAAGGGAGACGCCCGCGTGAGTGTGCTCGACGAGATCGTGGCCGGCGTACGCGCCGACCTCGCCGAACGTCAGGAGCAGACGACACTCGATCAGCTCAAGGAACTCGCGCAACGCCGCGACGGGGCACTCGACGGGATCAGCGCGCTGCGCCAGCCCGGCGTCGCGGTCATCGCCGAGGTCAAGCGCTCCAGCCCCTCCAAGGGCGACCTCGCCGCGATCAGCGATCCGGCTGCCCTCGCGATCGAGTACGAGAAGGGCGGCGCGTCCGTCATCTCGGTCCTCACCGAGCAGCGCCGCTTCCACGGCAGCCTGGCCGACCTCGATGCGGTGCGCGGCGCGGTGAGCGTGCCGGTGCTGCGCAAGGACTTCATCGTCACGTCGTACCAGGTCTGGGAAGCCCGGGCCCACGGCGCCGACCTCGTGCTCCTCATCGTTGCCGCCCTCGAGCAGAACGCCCTCGTCTCCCTCCTCGAGCGCATCGAATCCCTCGGGATGACCGCGCTGGTCGAGGTCCACGACAAGGATGAGGTCGCCCGAGCGGTTGACGCCGGCGCGCGCGTCATCGGCGTCAACGCCCGCAACCTGCACACCCTCGAGGTTGACCGCACACTCTTCTGCCGGCTCGCCTCGCGAATCCCCGACGGCGTCATCAAGATCGCCGAGTCGGGCGTGCGCGGGCCGCACGACCTGCTCGCCTATGCGCACTGCGGGGCCGACGCCATCCTCGTCGGACAGGGCCTCGTCACGGCCGCCGATCCGCGCCAGGCGGTGGCGGAGATGGTGACTGCGGGCGCCCACCCGGCCGCGAAGCACGGCCCTTCGTCGCAAGGGCAACCCGACCAGTGAGCATCGAAGCGCGCCCCGACTCAACCGGGCACTTCGGGCGTTTCGGCGGCCGCTTCGTTCCCGAGGCGCTCGTCGCCGCGCTCGATGACCTCACGGCCGCCTGGGAGGCGTGCAAGGCAGACCCGACGTTCCACGCGGAGCTCGACGGCCTGCTGCGCGACTATGCCGGACGACCGAGCGCGCTCACCGAGGTGCCGAAGTTCGCCGCGCACGCCGGCGGCGGCCGGGTCTTCCTCAAGCGCGAGGACCTCAACCACACCGGGTCCCACAAGATCAACAACGTGCTCGGGCAGGCGCTGCTGACGAAGCGCGTCGGCAAGACGCGCGTCATCGCCGAGACGGGCGCGGGCCAGCACGGCGTCGCGACCGCCACCGCGTGCGCGCTGTTCGGTCTCGAGTGCGTCATCTACATGGGCGAGGAGGACACCCGCCGCCAGGCGCTCAACGTCGCGCGCATGAAGCTGCTCGGCGCGGAGGTCGTCCCCGTCACGACCGGCAGCCGGACGCTCAAGGACGCCATCAACGAGGCGATGCGTGACTGGGTCACGAACGTCGACACCACCAACTACATCTTCGGTACGGCGGCGGGCCCGCATCCGTTCCCCGAGATGGTCCGCGACCTGCAGCGCATCATCGGCGACGAGGCGCGTGCCCAGATCATCGAGCGGGTCGGCCGGCTGCCCGACGCCGTCCTCGCCTGCGTCGGCGGCGGCAGCAACGCGATCGGCATCTTCACGGCATTCATCGACGACGACGGCGTCGCCCTGCACGGGTTCGAAGCGGGCGGCGACGGTATCGAGACCGGTCGGCACGCGGCGACGATCACCGGCGGGTCACCCGGCGTCCTGCACGGCGCGCGGAGCTTCCTGCTGCAGGACGAGGACGGCCAGACCATCGAGTCACACTCGATCAGCGCGGGCCTCGACTACCCCGGCGTCGGGCCGGAGCACTCCTACCTGCACGAGATCGGCCGCGCCACGTACGCGCCGATCACCGACACCGAGGCGATGGACGCGTTCGCGCTGCTGTGCCGCACCGAGGGCATCATCCCGGCCATCGAGAGCGCCCACGCGCTCGCCGGTGCCCTGAAGATCGGGCCCCAGC
>JAVEEB010000203.1 GCA_030840665.1 Frankiaceae bacterium
CCTCGCGCTCCTGCTCGCGCACGGCGAAGGCCTCGGTGCGGTGCGCCGTGAACGCGGTGCGGGCGGCGGACAGCCTGCGCCACAAGGCGTTCTCGGCGTTGCGGTCGCCGTCGCCGGCGGCCTTCCATTCCTCGACGATGGCGCGGAACCGCTCGCTGGAGGGGCCCCAATCCGTCGAGGTCACGAGGGCCTCGGCCTCCGTGACGAGCGCCCGCCGCTTCGCGGTGGCGACGCCGCGCAGGTGCGCGTCCTCGACCCGGCGCTGGGCGGCGATGCCCTCGACCTCGTCGAGCAGCTTCGCGACCGCGTCCAGGTCACCGACGACGCTGACCGTCGGGAGCGACTCGCGGATCTCCGTGGCCGCCTTGCGTGACTCGGCCACGGTGGCGGTCTTCGCGGCCAGGCGGTCGCGCACGAGACGGGCCCGCGTCAGCAGCTCGTCGTACCGGCGCGTGTAGTGCGCCAGACCGGACTCGGCGTCACCGGCCTGCCACGAACCCACCTCACGCTCGCCGTCCGCCGTGCGCAGGAAGACGGTGCCGTCCTCGGCAACGCGTCCCCACGGATCCGACTCGCTCATGCGTACTCCTTCATGTCACGTCCAGGCCGTTCGCGCAGGCGGAATTCCGTCGACCGTGTCAGACAAATCCGCTCCACGCCCTGGGAACGATAGGCGCCGTCACCCCGAGACGGTGAGGGACTCTGCCAACAACCCGGGATTCACCGCGAATTGTGACTGTGCCATCCCATGCCCGGCCGCGCCAAACGGGTCAGTGGCCGGCCGCGCGCAGCAGCGCCTGCCGGTCGGCGATCTTCTCGCGCTCCCGCCCACTCGCGGCCCCGAGGTCGCGTTCGGCCTGCTCGATCGAGGCCCAGCCCTGCCACGTCACGACGGTCACGCCGCGGGTGCGGAGCAGGGCCGGCAGCCCGTCGCGATCGCGCTCGATGGCCGCCGGGAGCCCGTCGGCCAGCAGCGAATCGGCCAGCAGCGAGTCGACCGTCTCGTTGGCGTCGTGCTTGTTGGTCCCGACCACCCCGGTCGGGCCGCGCTTGATCCAGCCGGCCACGTACTCCCCCGGCACCGGCACGCCGTCCCGCAGGACGCGGCCCCCCAGGTGCGGCACGGTGCCCTTCTGCTCGTCGAAGGGCAAGCCGGGGATCGCCACGCCGCGGTAGCCGACGGACCGCACGACGAGCTGCGTGTCCAGCAGGCAGCCGGCGTCGGTGTCCCGGGCGCTGCCGGTCCCGTCGAGCTCCGTGCGGACGAGGCGCACCCCCTCCACGGCGGTGTCACCGACGAGCTCGGCAGGCCGCAGCAGGAAGCGCAGGTGGACCCGGCGCGGTTTGCCCTCGAGGGGCCGCTCCGCCCAGGCCTGCAGGGCCTCGAAGTTGCGCCGGGCACCGGCGTCGGCGGCGAGGTGTTCGGTGCTCGCGTCGTCGAGGACGAGTTCGTCCTGTCGTACGACGATATCGGCGTTTGCCAGTTCGCCGAGTTCGCGCAGCTCGTGCGTCGTCCACTTGGCCTGGACGGGCCCTCGTCGCCCCAGCACGTGGATGTCCTCGATCCGGCTCGCCGCGAGGACATCGAGGACATGACCGGGCACATCGGTGATGCGCAGCTCGTCGCTGGTTTTCGCGAGTACGCGGGCGACGTCGACGGCGACGTTGCCGACGCCGATGACCGCCACGGTGCGCGCGTCGAGGGCGTACTTGTCGATCGGGGCGTCCGGATGCCCGTTGTACCAATTGACGAAGTCCGTGGCCGAGATGCTGCCGGCGAAGTCTTCCCCCGGGATCCCGAGCCGGCGATCGATCGCGGCACCGTTGGCGAAGATGATCGCGTCGTAGTGCTCGTGCAGCTCGGCGATGCTGACGTCGGTGCCGACGGCCACGTTCCCGAGGAAGCGCACCGACGGCTCGTCGAGCACCTTGTGCAGCGCCGCCGCGATCGACTTGATCTTCGGGTGGTCCGGGGCCACTCCGTAGCGGACCAGACCGAACGGGCACGGCAGCCGGTCGAGGACGTCGACCTCCGCGTGCCCTGCCTTGGTCAGCGCGGCCGCGGCGTAGATGCCCGCCGGACCCGAGCCGACGATCGCGACACGCACCATGCCTGCCACTCTCTCACCGCGTGCTGCACTGCGGCCATCGCCGGGCAATTCGACGGAGTGTCGCGGCCTGCTCCCCCGCGCCGCCTAGGCTGTCAGCCATGCCGGACAACGCGCGCGTGACCTATCTGCTCGTCGATGGCGAGAACGTCGACGCAACGCTGGGCGTCAGCGTGCTGGGGCGGCGCCCGAACCCCGACGAGCGGCCGCGGTGGGAACGGGTCCGCACGTTCAGCGGCGAGATCTGGGGCCAGCCGGTCAAGCCGTTGTTCTTCCTCAACGCGAGCGCCGGGCACATGCCGATGCCCTTCGTACAAGCGCTCCTCGCCCTTGACTACCGGCCCGTCCCGCTGTCGGGTGACGTGGGCGAAAAGGTCGTCGACCTGGGCATCCAGCGCACGCTCGAAGCCATCGAAGCCCGCGGCGGCGACGTGTTGCTCGCGAGCCACGACGGCGACTTCCTGCCGCAGGTCAAGGGCCTGCTCGCCGCCGGGCGGCGCGTCGGCATCCTCGGCTTTCGCGAGTACGTCAACGCGCAATTCTCGGAACTTCGTGAAGCGGGCCTGGAGTTTTTCGACCTGGAGTACGACTTGCTCGCGTTCTCCAGCCCCTTGCCACGCGTGCGCATCATCCCGATCGACGAGTTCAACCCGCTCGACTTCCTGTAGCCGTCAGGGGTGTTCGCCGTCAGAGGTTGTGGCCGTCAGAGCAGGTTCTCGGCGTGCAGGCCGTCGAGGAGCGCCTGGCCGTCCGGGCCCGTTACCCACGGCACGGCCGCAGGCGCGGTCCGCCCGTCCGAGTCCGCGGCCGGCCCGGGGGTGCCGCTGGCCAGCACCTGCTCGACCGGTGTCAGCTGGCGAATCACGACGGCGCGCACCGCGCCTGCCCGTTCGGACGCGAAGTCGGCGTAGATCTTCGGGTCATGCTGCCCGTCGTCGCCCACGAGCAGCCACTGGATGTCGGGCAACTCGTCCGCGAGGAGCCGCAACGCCGAGCACTTGTGTTCGCTCCCGCTGCGGAACCACCCCGTGTTGGTCGGGCCCCAGTCTGTGAGGAGGAGCGGGCCCGGCGGGAACGCGTGCCGCGCGAGGAAGCGGGCGACGGTGGGAGCGACGTTCCAGGCACCGGTCGACAGGTAGATGACCGGCGCGTCCGCATCGACGGCTTGCACCGTCTGCAGGAGTCCAGCCATCCCGGAGACGGGCCGGCGCGCGTGCTCCATCAGGACGAAGCTGTTCCACGCGGCCAGCAACGGCCGCGGCAGGTGCGTGACGACGACCGTGTCGTCGATGTCGCAGACGACCCCGAGCCGCGTCCCCGGCGGGATGATGCGCACGTCGCAGTTGGCGGCAAAGTCCCCGGCGGTCCGCAGGGTCACCGGGTGCCAGCCCGCCTCGAGCGAGGCGGGCACGCGGACGTCGATGTAGCCACCACGGTCGGTCACCACCTCGTGGACCTCGCCGCCCAGCTCCACCCGCACGTGGTGGCGCGGCACCGGGACGGACAGGAACGCCCGCCAGCCGCGCTCAGGATCGGGGCGCTCGTCGGGCGCCTGGCCGCGGCGCCCGCGTGGCGCGAGCACGACGCGGCCGAGAACGCGGACCCACTCGGACGTGCCGTAGCCCGTGTAGCCGAGCACCCGCGGCGACCAGCCGCGGGCGACGAGCAACGGGCTGATCGCGCGGAACACGACATCCTCAGCCCTGCTGGCCCAGTGCGGCTTCGCCGGGCGGTGCGCCTCAGGGGCGGGACCCGGCGGGCTCAGGGGCGACTCGTCCATGTCGTCATTGTCGCGCGAAGGGTGAAATGGGCGTCTCAGCGGTAACGGAACCCGTCGAAGAAGCGCCGAAAAACGCCACCCTCGAGGGGCAGCGGCGCGGCGGGCGGCGGCGCCACCGAACGCTGGCGGGCGATCGGCTTGTCGTAGTCGGTGCGCACGATCGC